>NZ_QXDL01000033.1:0-25137 GCF_003574345.1 Calidithermus terrae | reverse complement strand
CCTGCCCAAGATCGCCTACGACCCCACCGACGTCCCCGCCCCCATCGGCAAGCGCGCGCCGCAACTGGTCAAGGTCAACATCGAGGCGCTCGAGGTCGAGGCCGAGCTGGCCCCCGGCGTGAGCTACACCTACTACACCTTCGGCGGCAAGGTGCCCGGCCCCTTCGTCCGCGTCCGGGTGGGCGACACGGTCGAGGTGACCTTCACCAACAACGCCAAGAACAGCATGTACCACTCCGTCGACTTCCACTCGGCCACCGGACCCGGCGGCGGCGGCGCGGTGACGCAGGCGGCCCCCGGCGAGACCAAGGTCTTCAGCTTCAAGGCGCTGGCCCCCGGCCTCTTCGTCTACCACTGCGCCACCCCCCTGGCCGCCCAGCACATCACCAACGGGCAGTACGGCCTGATGCTCGTCGAGCCCGAGGGCGGGCTGCCCAAGGTGGACCGCGAGTTCTACGTGATGCAGGGCGAGATGTACACCGCCGCCCCCTACAACACCCCCGGCCGCCAGAGCCTCGACATGCAGAAACTCCTCGACGAGCGCCCCGAGTACTTCGTCTTCAACGGCTCCACCACCGCCCTCACCGAGGACTACCCCCTGAAGGCCAAGGTGGGCGAGACGGTCCGGCTCTTCTTCGGCGTCGGCGGCCCCAACGTGATCTCCACCTTCCACGTCATCGGCGAGGTCTTCGACACCGTCTACGACCAGGCCTCCCTCAGCAGCCCCCTCACCGGCACCCAGAGCGCCATCACCGGCCCCGGCAGCGCCTCCATCGTCGAGATGAAGCTCGACTACCCCGGCAAGTACATGCTCGTCGACCACGCCCTCTCCCGCGCGGCCCGCGGCCTGGTCGGGCACCTGATGGTCGAGGGCAAGGAAGACGCCAGCATCTTCCACACCCAGACCCCCGTGACCAACTCGGGCGGCCACTAGAGGCGCCGGTAGCTGACGGGCAGGCGCGGCGGTTCGCCGCGCCTGCCGCTTTTGCGCCATGCCCCTTGACAAAGGGGCTATTTATGATGACCATAATATTATGGTCATCATAAATAGAGGGGCGGGACGACGCCCGGTGGCCTGAACGACCCGAACCAGGAGGTTCGTATGCCCGACGCCGTGACCGCAGACCTGACCATCCCCCAAGCCGTGGACCTCTTCCTCACCCCGGCCCGCCGGGGCGAAGCCACCTACCCGGAAGCCTTCACGCGGGCCACCGTCCTGCGCGTGCCCTACCAGCAGCGGGTCTTCCTGCGGCCCGAAGGGGAGGCCGTCGAGGTGCAGGTGTATGCCTGGGGGCCCGCGGGAGCGCCGGCGGTGCTGCTGGTGCACGGCTGGGAGAGCCACGCCGGGCGCATGGGGGGCTTCGTGGAGCCCCTGCTGCGGCAGGGCTACCGGGTGTTGGCCTTCGACGCCCCCGCCCACGGGCGCTCGGGGGGGCGGCAGGCCAGCATGGCCGACTTCGCGGGCGCCGTCGAGGCGCTCTCGAGCTACTTCCCCCCGGTGGTGGGCCTGATCGGGCACTCGCTGGGCGGCGGGGCCGCGCTGTGGCACCTGGCCCACGCCGGCGCCGCCTTGCACAAGGTGGCGGCGCTGGGGTCGCCGGCCCGCGTCACCGACCCGGTGCGCGGCTTCGCCCGGGCTTTGGGCTTCTCGCCCGAGGCCACGGCCGAGCTGCTGGCGGCCTTCCACGAGCGCTTCGGCCGGCCGATGGAGTCCTTCAGCCTCGACCGGCTGCGCTTTCCCGAGCGGGTGGGGGTGTTGCTGGTGCACGACCGCGGGGACGACGTCGTTCCCTACGCCCACGCCGAGGCCCTGCGGGGGGCCATCCCCGCCGCGCGGCTTTACCCCACCACCGGGCTGGGCCACCGGGCTATCCTGAAGGACGAGAGCGTGATCGCACAGGTGGCCCGCTTCATGGGCGGGCCCTGAAGGAGGTGAGATGCCCTATTCGAAGGAACACAAGGCCAGGGTGCGGGAGAAGATCCTGGAGTGCGCCACCGGCGCCTTCCGCCAGCACGGCCTCGAGGGGGTGACGGTGCCCGAGGTGATGAAGCGGACGGGCCTGACCCACGGCGGCTTCTACGCCCACTTCGAGAGCAAGGACGCGCTGGTGGCCGAGGCCTGCCGCCGGGGGCTGGAGGAGACCCTCGAGGCCTTCTTCCGTTCGGCCGAGGAGGCCCCCGAGGGCACGCTGCACGCGGTGATCCGGCGCTACGTGAGCCGCGTCCACCGCGACCACCCCGAGGCCGGCTGCGTGATCCCGGCCCTGGGGGGCGAGGTGGCCCACCACCCCTCGCCCCGGGTGCGCCAGGCCTTCACCGAGTCGGTCGAGGGCTTTTTGGGGGCGCTCGAGCGGGCGCTGCCGGCCGAGCTGCCGCCCGAGGAGCGCCGGCAGCAGGCCGTCGCCCTGGCCGCGGGGATGGTCGGCGCGGTGCTCATGGCCCGCGCGGTGGCCGACCGCGGGCTGAGCGACCGCATCATCCAGGCCGCCCGCGAGCACCTGCTCAAGACCTTCGCCGCCCGGTAGCGGCCCGGCGGGTTTGACTCAAGTCATCGCGCGGGGGCGGGGCTTGGGCGAGAGTGGGGACGTGAAGGAGGCAAGCATGAAAACCCTGGACGTCCGCACCATCGCCCCCCGTGAGCGCCACCCCACCATCTTCAACCTCTTCGACGGCCTCGAGCCCGGCCAGGCCTTCGAGCTCGTCAACGACCACGACCCCAAGCCGCTGTACTACCAGTTCAGCGCCGAGCGCGGCGGGCGCTTCGCCTGGGAGTACCTCGAGCAGGGCCCCGAGGTCTGGCGGGTGAGGATCGGCAAGCGAGGCTGAAGGCCGTGATCCGCCCCGAGATGCGGGTAAGCCAACTGCTCGACGAGCACCCCGAGCTGCTGGAGGTGCTCATCGAGGCCAGCCCGGCCTTCGCCAAGCTCAAGAACCCCCTGCTGCGCCGCACCATGCCCCGGCTGGTGACCCTGGCCCAGGCCGCGCGGATCGGGGGGCTCGAGCCCGCCGCGCTCGTCGAGCGGCTCAACCGGGCGCTGGGCGTGGAGACGCCGGTGACGGAAGGGCCTCCGGCGGACGCGGGGTCGAGGCTGGGTACCCCGCCCCCCGGGTGGCTGGGGGCGCCGCTGGGCTTCCGCCTGGACGTGCGGCCCATCCTGGCCGCCGGGGGCGAGCCCTTCGGGGCCATCATGGCCGCCGCCCGTGAGGTGGCCCCGGGAGAGCGCCTGTGCCTGGAGGCCCCTTTCGAGCCGCTGCCGCTGTACCGGGTGATGGAGCGCAACGGCTTCAGCGCCTGGTGCGAGCAGGCCGGCCCCGAGCACTACCGGGTCCACTTCCTGCGCCGGGCAGGGCCGCCCGGCGCGCCCCGTGGCCCGCGCCCGCTCGGCGAGGCCGACTGGGCCGGCTACGCCGCCGAGGTCAGCGTCGAGGCCAACCTCGAGCCCCCCCTGCCCATGATGCGGGTGCTGGAGGCCCTGGCCCGCCTCGAGCCCGGCCAGCGGCTGCTCGTGCACCACGTGCGCCGCCCGGTGCACCTGCTGGCGCGGCTGGAGCAGGACGGCCACCCCTACGCCCTGCG
The DNA here is from genome assembly GCF_003574345.1 of Calidithermus terrae. NCBI lineage: Bacteria > Thermotogati > Deinococcota > Deinococci > Thermales > Thermaceae > Calidithermus > Calidithermus terrae. The sequence goes on along the minus strand of NZ_QXDL01000033.1, from coordinate 21,560 downwards.
CGAGCTCGGCCCGGGCCAGGTCGAGCTGCTGATCGAGAAAGGGGGCTGAGCCATGCCCCACGTGATCGCCGAGCCGTGCATCGGCGTGAAGGACCGCAGTTGCCAGGAGGTCTGCCCGGTGGAGTGCATCTACGACGGGGGTGAGCAGCTTTACATCCACCCCGACGAGTGCATCGACTGCGGGGCCTGCGTGCCGGTGTGCCCGGTCTCGGCCATCTACCCCGAGGAGGACCTGCCCGGGCAGTGGGAGAGCTACATCGGGAAAAACCGCTCCCTCTCGAGCGGGCCCAACGTGCACCGCCGGGAGGGCTGAGCCGTGGCCTACGTGATCGCCGAGCCCTGCCGCCGCCAGCGCTGCGCGGCCTGCTACGCGGTCTGCCCGGCGGAGGCCATCGGCGGCGGCTACCCCGACCCGCAGATGTACATCGACCCCGACCGCTGCGTCGAGTGCGGCCTGTGCCAGGAGGCCTGCCCCAGCGGGGCCGTCTTCCTCGAGGAAGACCTCCCCGAAGCCTGGGCCGAGTACGCCCGGCTCAACCGCGAGCACTTCCGCCGCAGCCGTGCCTGAACCCTGAGGAGCCCCCGTGTCGTTCTGGCAATTCCTGTTCGTGCGCTCGAGCCTGTTCTACCTGCTCTACACCGCCCTCACCGGCTCGGCCTTCTACCTCTGGCCCGCGCTGGTGGGCTACCTCAAGACCACCCACGTCCACGCCGGGCTGGTGGGCTTCTTCCTCTCGATGGTGATGGGCGTGGCCTACTGGATGATGCCGCGCCCCGGCCAGATCCGCCAGGAGGGCCTCGAGGGCCTGACCTACGTGCTGCTCAACGCCGGGCTGCTGCTGCGGCTGGTGCTCGAGCCCCTGATGCTCTACACCGGCAACGCCGAGCTGCGCCCAGCGCTGGCCGCGAGCGGGCTGCTGCAGGCCGGGGCGGTGGCGGTGTTCGCCTACGCCATGAGCCGGCGGGTCTTCACCAAAGAGCGCCTGTTCCAGATGGCCGAGGAGCGCAAACGCCGCCAGCAGGCGTCTTCCTGAGCCTCGAGCTCGTTTTTCCCCTCCCTGCCAGCGGGGAGGGGTTGTTTGCGGTGGGGTGGTTTGGAGGGGGCCGCTCCGCCGACCCGCGTGGCTGATGGGGTCTACGAGATCCGGCGTGTTGTGGTGCTTTGATTTGGTGACCCCCGCTCCGCCGTCGGGGGTCGTAGGGGGAGGCGATTCCACATCACCTCCCCCTGGCGACCCCCGAGGGACTCCAGGTCACCGGCAGAGCCGGTATGGCCTACGGCCACCCCCTCGCAGACATGCCGCCGGCCCTCGGCGCCCGCGTATGCGGGGGTGCGGGCCGCACCTTGACCCGGCGGCATGCCCGTCTGCGCCACCCCCGTCACCCCCTCCCGCGCGGGCCGCACACCCCGGCCGGGGGGCGGCACGGCATGAGCGCCCTTCCACGGGGAAGTGGGGCTGTAGTTGGCCTGCGGGGCGGGCATGAGGCAAGAGGAGGATTAATCCTGTAGGGACGCGAGGCCTTGCGCCCCCACGGCTATCGGCTATCGGCTATCGACTATTGACTATTGACTATTGACAACTCCCCCCCACACAGTTGTTCCGCAACTCGTTCGGCTTCGCGATCACCCCCTCGACCTGGCTCTGGGTGTACGAAAGCCCGGCGCGCTCGAGCTCTTCCTGGCTGGGGAGCAGGATGCGTACCGGCGTCTCGCGCAGGCGGCCTAAGCGGTTGTTCTCGACGCGCACCTGGCCGAGGCCGGCGGTGGGGAGGCAGACTTTGAAGGTGTCGGTGACGGCCTCGAGGGTCACGACGTCGTCGAGCTCGGCGATGGCGTTGCCGCGGATGAGGTGCCTTAGCTGGGGGTAATGGCCCACCTCCTCGGGGAAGCGCCGGGAGCACATGGGGTTGACGGCGACGAAGTGGTTGACGAGGCCGGGGACCTCGTTGGCCTCGACCAGGCTGTCGGCGGCGGTCATGGCGATGGCGGTGTGGATGCTGGGGTAGGTGTTGTAGGCGAGCACCAGGTAGCGGCCGTTGCGGTACTCGTCGGGCTGGACGCCGTCGCGGGGGAGGTCGGTGTCTTCGGTGAAGTCGTCGTTGGTGAGGAAGAGGTTGGAGGTGCTCTTGGTGCCGGCCATGTCGGAGTAGATGACCCCGCCGCCGTGCAGGCCGTCCATGTAGGTGGCGATGGAGTAGGGGGCGCCGGGGGCGGCCTCGAGGAAGCGCCCGCCGCGTACCCAGACGTTGTTGACGGCGCTGGCGGCCTCGAGCTGCCCGGCGTGGTGGGAGTCGGGGTCGATGGTGTGGTTGCGGAAGGTCACGTTGTCGAGCACCACGTCGCGCGCGGAGCGCACGTTGACCAGCGGGGCGATGAACTCGCCGTCCCCGTCGAAGGTGATGTTCTTGATGTAGACGTTGCCGGGGAGGTCGCGCAGCACCTGCAGGCACTCCTCGTGGTGGGGGTGGTAGTAGCTGGCCTTGCACAGCGAGGACTCGTCGTAGGTGCGCACCTCGGGGTCTTTGGAGCCCTTGGGCATGGCGAACTGGATGCCGCTGATGAGGATGCGGCCCTTCACCACCACGGTGCCGGGCTCGTCGGCGACGAGCTGGATGTTGCTGTAGCCGCGCGTGACCACGCTGAAGCGGGCGGTGGGGTCGGTGGGGTGGGTGTGGACGAGGGGCCAGTAGTAGGTGCCGGGCTCGAGGCGGATGGTCACGCCCTGGTCCTGGTACTTGTCGATCACGGCCTGGACGTCGTCGCCGGGGCGCAGGGTGACCACGTTGGCGAAGGGCGCGACGCCGCCGACGGGGATGCCGCCCCTGGCGTCGGGGTTGAGGGGGTGGCGGGCCCACCAGTCGGCCACGCTCAGGCCATAGTCGGGGTCCACGCGGGGCACGCCCTGCCCCGGCTGGCGGGGTACGGGTACGACCGGCTGCGGCTGCCCGGCCTGCTGGCAGGCCGCCAACAGGCCCAGCAAGGCCACGCTGCTCCAGATGAGCCAGCTTCGCTTCATACGCTTTGTTCCTCCCTTGTCCTCACTGCACCAGCTCGAACACCCGCCCGTCGCCGGGGGCGTACTCGAGCGCCGTTCCTTGCGCGTAGACCTGGCCGGTCTCGAGGTCCTTGAGCCGGCCCCGGATCTCGCCGGAGCGCACCGCCAGGCGGCGGGCGCTCCGGCAGTCGCGGTTGACCACCACCACGAAGTGCCGCCCGTCGCGGTGCTGCAGGCTGCTGGCGTAGGGCACGTCGGCCCCGCTCACCTCGAAGCGGTCGGGGGCTTTGAAGAGCTCCTTCAGCACCCCGCGCAGCGCGGCCACCCGCCGGGTCTGGCGGCTCACCTCGTCGTAGAGGGCGGGGTTGTCCTTCAGGCCGTTCCAGCCCTGCTGCGAGCTGTAGATGAACCAGAAGATGCCCTTGGCCCCCTCGCCCACCGCCAGCCAGTTCTGCGCCCGCACCTCCGCGGGCGTGGGCTCGCGGAGCTGGTCCTCGAAGGAGTGGGTCTGCAGGATCAGCCACAGCGGCACGCCGCGGGGCTTGTCCTTGGTGAGCGCGCGCAGGTAGCTCACGAAGTCGAGGTCGCTGTAGCCGAAGCCGGTGAGGGTGAAGTCGCCCACCGCGTTGGCGTAGCCCACCGGGTAGACGTCGAGCAGCATCACGTCGGGGCGGGTCTGCTGGTAGGCCAGCTCGGCCCGCCCGCGCCCGATGAGCACCGACATCGTGGGGCGGTCGAAGTCGGCGTCCTGGAAGGCTTTGTGCAGCGGCGCGACCTTGGGCAGGTCCTTGAGGAAGGGCTCGTCGGCGACGTAGTAGCCGCCCAGGCTGGGGTGGCTCGAGAGCCGCTGCACCATCTCCTGGGCGATGCGGCGGGCGAGGGCGGGGTCGGGGGCGACGTCGTCGGGCCACCAGTCGCGGTTGAGGTCGTCGCCGGGGTTGAAGTAGACCTCGAGGCCCGCCTCGTCGGTGGCGCGCAGCCCGTCGTCGTCGGCGCGCTCGGCCACGTTGGCGTTGATGAGCATCACCGAGTCGAAGCCCCTGGCCTTGAGCTCGGCCGCCCAGCGCTTCATCTCGTCGTAGCCGTGGGTCATGTTGGCGTCCTCGAAGAGGCCCAGCGGGAAGCCGAACTCGGTGCCCCGGGCGGTGCGCTGGAGGGTGGCGGCGACGGGGGGCAGGCCCTGCACCTCGGCCCGGACCGTCACCGGCCCGCTCCCCCCGTCGCTGCGGTAGGTGACGTAGGCCCAGCCGTCCTGGGCGGGGGCCGGGTTGGGCCCGAGCAGGCGGCCGGGGCCCTCGAGGCTGAAGCGCACCGCGTCCTGCGCCTCGGTGGCGGTCTGGCCCGAGGCGTCGAGCAGCCGCACCGCGACCTCGACCTCGCCGCCCTGTCCGCGCACGCTGCGGGCCTGGGGGTAGATCTCGAGCGAGGCCGAAGGGGCTACGCCCAGGTAGAGGTCGTCGATCCAGACCTCGGCGCCCGGGTTGAGCCCGTCCCACAGCACGTCCACCCGCCCGCGCCCGTCGGCCTCGGTGGTGAACACGCTCCAGACCTCGCGCCAGTCGCCGCCGGAGCGCAGGGGCTGGGTGTCGGAGGAGCCGCCCGAGGCCGGGGCCCAGCGCAGCCGCACCTCGCCCGCCGTGAGGTTGCGGGCCCGGACCCAGCCGTGCAGCAGGTAGGGGGTGTGGGGCTGGAGCTCGAGGCTCTGCGTGGTGTAGACCTCGGCGGTGGGCCCGCTGACCTTGAGCGCGACCTCGCCCGCGCGGGCGGCGCCCCGGTCGGCCCTAGCGCCCTCGCGCTCCTCCCACTCGGCCGGGTAGCCGCCAGGGCCCAGCGCCTCGAAGGAGGGGTTTCGCAGCAGGTTAGGGCCCTGCCAGTGCGGCCCGGCCGGGGCCTGGGGCGGGGCGGTGGTGCAGGCGGTCAGGAGGAGCAGGGAGCTCAGCAGGGTCAACACACCAAGTCGGTACAAAGTCATCACCCCGGCAGCCTAGAAGGGGAGCGCCGGGACAAGTAGGGAAATTCTCGAGCGCGGTTCTTGAGCGTTCCTTAGCCTGTTCTTGAGCCTTTCTTAGCCTTCGCGAAACGGCTTATTTAGAGGGGCTCGTGGTGAAAAAGACACCCCTCGCCGACGGCGGTAAGCCGTCGGCGTCGAGGGCCAAGGCGTCCCGCGTCTTGCGTTTCGCGTACGGCGTACGACGCACGACGCACGACGCACGACCCGCGCCCGGCGTCCGGCTATCGGCTATCAGCTATGGGCTATCGGCGTTCATCACCTACACCCGCACGCCCAGCGCCGTGAGCACCACCACCAGCAGCCCGAAGGCCATCTGGCTCCAGCCCACCACTTTGGCGGGCACCGGGGGCCGGGCGAAGGTGTAGGCCGAGAAGGGCAGCAGCAGCCCCACCGCCAGCACGCCCAGCCAGGGGACCCAGCCGGCGGCGGCCCCCAGCAGCAGCCCGCCGACGGCGATGAGCTGGGCCAGGTAGGCGGGGCGGAAGGGGACGGCGAGCCCTCGAGCCCGCATCACCTGGGTGCGGGCGTAGTGGATGGCGGCGTAGGAGCGCGCGGCCAGCACCAGCCATAGGCCGAGTGCTAGCGGAGGCTCTAAGCCCCCCGCCAGCCCGATGCCCGCGGCCACCGAGCCCATCGCGGCGGCCCCGGCCACCTCGGGCAGCAGGTTGCGGCCCTTGTTGTGCGCGTCGAACCAGAGCTGCACGGCGATGAGCGGGAGCGCGGCGAGCAGGGGCCAGTAGAAGGGCCCCTCGGCCCTCCCGAAGGCCAGGAGCAGGCCCAGCGCCCCGACGGTGGCGTAGGCCAGGGCGAAGCGGCCGGCGACGGGCGTGCGGGGGAAGCGCTTGCCCTTGCGCACGTCGGCGAGCCAGAGCTTGAGCGGGTGGCGGGTGAAGAAGGCCGCCAGCGCGAAGACGCCCAGCCCCAGCCCGGCGAGCGTGGGGGCGACGAGCAGCCCCAGCAGGACGGGCTCGAGCGTGAACCCCCAGCCGCCGTGCTCGTTGGGAAGGGCGATGGTCTTGAGCGGGACTTTCACGCGGGGTTGGGGCTGGACGGTCATGCCGGGGTCTCCTTGGGCAACAAGGTTAGCAGCAGGGTGAGGGGACTTTCGGCCCGGATGGCGTGGACCAGCCCGGCGGGCATGTAGGCCCAGGTGCCGGGGCGGGCCTCGAGGGTGTCCGGCCCCAGCCTGAGGGTGCCCGCGCCGGAGAGCACCTGGAGGGTGGCGGGCCTGCTGGCGGTGTGCTCGGTGAGCTCCTGGCCGGCGTCGAAGGCGAAGATCACCGTGCGGACGCCGCCCTCGTTGTGCAGCACGCGGCTCAAGATGCCGTCCGGCTGGACGGCGGCTTCCTGGTGGAGGTCGGGGAGGTAGCGGTAGGTCGCGGTCATGGCCTCATTGCACCCCCGCCGCCGGGGTGCGGGCCATGACCTGGGTCAAGGCTGCTCGCGGGCCCCGGGGCTCGGATGCCGGTACTCAGGCGGCATGCTCGTCTGCGCTACATGGACTCCCCTACGCCCGCCTTTGGCGGACGTAGCAGCGACCCGAAGACATGCGTCCGGGCCCGGACGCATTCGTGTCTTTGCTGGTGGGCGGCGGGGGTGTGGTAAAATGCTCACCGTACCGTGGGACACACGAGAAGTCACGCTTGAGGAGACGGTTGAACGAGCGCTTCAACCTCGTGCATAAGCACAAGGGGCACATCTCCGTCGCCTCCGAGCCGGGCCGGACCGTGTTCCAGGTACGCCTGCCGACGCACGGGTGACGCCGCGGGGCTGTGCCCTCCCTTCCTGGGAAAATTCGCCCCTCCGCCGGGGCGGCGGTACTATACTCAAGGAGCAAGTCAAAGGCCGGTGCCGTGCATTCGCGGGTAGCCATTCGGCGCGACCGCAGTCAGCGGGCGTATTGCTGGGGAAATGAGGGAGATTCCATTGGGCTGGGCCAGGCGGTGCGATTGACCCCGTGAAAGACGAGCCCTCGAGGCGACCCCCGGTCGCCGTCCCGGGTGCGTGGCTGGGCACGGCGACTGTGCCCGAAGCTGTTCGTTCAAGGGAGGGATCATGTACGCGCGGATCATCACTTCCCAGACCCAGCCGGGCAAGACCGACGAGGCCACCCGGATCTGGAACGAGTCGGTAGTCCCCATCCTCAGGCAGCAGAAAGGCTTCGTCGGCGCGTACATGGTCGGCGACCGCGCCAGCGGCAAGGGCGTGGTAATGACGCTGTGGGAGAGCGAGGACGACGCCCGGGCCATCGACACCAGCGGGGTCTACCAGCGCTCCATCGCGCTGTTCGCCCAGGTGCTCGCGGGCCCACCCACCCGCGAGCAGTACGAGGTGCTCGTCAAGGTCTGAGAGCAGTTTGCGGAGTAGCTGGCCGATATATGCGAGTGAAACCGTTGTCCCATAGCCGGTTTTGCCGCTGAAAGAGGCGGCAAAACCACAGCAAACCTCGATAAACGCCCTCGAGCCGTCTCGAGAAAGGAGACGATCATGCCCACGTACATGACGCAGTTCGCCTACACCGCCGACGCCTGGCGCAAGCTCGCCCGCAACCCCGAAGACCGCAGCGTCCCCATCCGGGGGCTGGTGGAGGAACTGGGCGGCCGGCTGTTGGGGCTGTACTACATGTGGGGCGAGTACGACGGCTTCATCCTCTACGAGCTCCCCGACGCCCGCACGGCCACCGTCGCCGCGATCACCGCCGCGCTGGCCGGGCACCTGCGGGCGGTGAGGACCACCCACCTCTTCACCGTCGCGGAGGGGATGGAGATCATGGGCAACGCGGGCAAGCTGGCCTACGCCGCACCCAAAGGCTAAAAACCGGCCCGCTCAGGCTTCGGCGACCTCGCGCAGGGCGGCGGGGTCGTCGATCCACACCCGGCGCTCGGCGAGCCGGATCAGGCCCTGGCGGAACAGCTCGCCCAGCTTGCGGCTCACCGCCTCGGGCACCGTGCCCAGCAGCGCGGCGAGCTCGGGGTTGGTGGGCAGGCGGAAGCCCTGCCCCTCGGCCTCCAGCCGCCCCAGCAGGTACTCCGCCAGCCGCGCCGAGACCTCGTGGAAGACCAGCCGGTCGAGCAGGTGCACGAGCTGCCCCTGGCGGCGGGCCAGGAAGCGGATGAGGGCGCGGGCGAGGGCGGGGTGGGTCTCGAGCAGCCGGTGGAAGGCCTCGGTGGGCAGGGCCAGCAGCAGGCTGTCCTCCAGGGCCTCGGCCGAGGCGGGGTAGCGGGGCTTCTCCAGGAAGACCGCCACCGCGGCCACCGCGTGGTAGGGGCCGTCGAGGTGCAGCACCATCTGGCGCCGCCCCTGGGGGTCCATCTTGTAGACCTTGACCAGGCCCTCGGCGACGATGAACAGCGTATGGGCGGGGTCGCCCTCGAGGAACAGCGTCTCGCCCTTGCGCAAGGGGCGCAGGGCCGCCACGGCGGCCAGGGCCTCGAGCTCAGGCGTGCCGAGGTCGCGGAAGAGGGGGCTTTGGGCGAGGATCTGCTGGGTCAGGGGGCTTTGGGTCATGCCGGTTGTACCAGTCTGGCAAGGTCGGGGTCGATGGGCAAGCCCTCGCGCTCCATGCGGGTCTGGTACTGGCTGAAGAGGCTTTTGGCCTCCAGCTTCTGCCCCGACTCCACGAGCTGCTGCATCAGGGCGCGGTAGGCCTCCTCGCGCCAGGGGTCGAGCTTGAGCACGAAGCGGTAGGCCTCCAGCGCCTCGCGGGGCTGGCCCAGCGCCCGCGCGATCTCGGCGCCGCGCAGCAGGGCCCCCACCGCCCGCTCGCGCAGATAGGCCCGCTCGAGCTCGGCCCAGTCGGCGTAAGGCTCGTCGCAGAGGAAGTCGCCCTTGTACAGCAGCAGGGCCTGGCGGTAGGCCTCGAGCGCGGCGCTGCCCCCCAGGCCGTCGCCCTGGTGGATGAGCTGCTCGAAGCGCTCGACGTCGAGGAAGTAGGGCACCTGCGGGGCGAAGCGGTAGCCCTCGCCCTCGCGCAGGATGAGCCGGGGCTGGGCGGGGTCGGGCTCCAAGGCCTGCCGCAGGTCGTGGACGAGCACGTGCAGGCGGGCCTGGGTGGCCTCGAGCCCCTCGCCGGGCCACAGCCGCTCGCACAGCTCGTCGCGGGCGAGGGTCTGGCCGCGGTGGGCCAGCAGCAGCTTGAGCAGGGTGAGGGCCTGGCGGCGGCCGAAGGCCTTAGGCGGCAGCACCTGGCCCTCGCGCCGCACCTGAAGGCCGCCGAAGGTGCGCAGCTCGAGCCAGTGCTCCCGCGCAGGGCTGCCGGCGTGGTGGTCGGGCCACAGCACCTCGGCGCCCAGCCGCTCGAGCCACAGCACCGGGGCCACCGCCTGGCTGGCGACCGGGGGGAGGCGGGTGAAGAAGAGCTGCTGGAGCCCGACCACCCTGGGCCCCGACCACAGCGGCAGGCACTGCCGGGGCTGGCCCCCGCTCACGTGGGGGCAGGCCGCCACCCCGCCCCGCACGCCCAGGATCTGGCCCTGCCACACCTCGCAGTGCTCGGCGCGGGCGCAGGCCGGGGGGTTGCCCTTGCCGTGGCGGTAGGTCTCGCCGTCGGCCAGCAGCAGCCGCACGCACGAGGCCCCGCTGAGCCGGGCGCTCTGCTCGAGGAAGGCCTCGATCCCCTGCCCCCTGGACTGCGCGTGCAGGGCGCCGGCCACCGAGCGCAGCCCCGCCTCGCCCAGCCGGGTGAGCACGGTGTAGAGCGAGGCCGCGAGCATGGGCCCGACCAGGGTGAGCTGCTCGAGCAGCGCCTCGTCGTCGGCGTCGGGGTCGCGGCTGGCGAGGTTGAGCACCCCGATGAGGCCGTGGGGGAGCTCGAGGGGGTAGCACACGTAGGTCTTGTAGCCCAGCTTCTTGACCTTCTGCCGCAGGTAGCGGGCGTCGGAGGGGAGGTCGTGGGTGAGCAGGGGGTGGTGCAGCAGGCTCACCAGCCCCGGGAAGCCCTCGCCCCAGGCGAACCAGGCCTTCTCGAGGAAGGCCTCGCGGTGCACGCCGTCGTAGGCGGTGAGCACCAGGTAGTGCTCCTGGGGGTCGGCCAGGAAGAGCTCGGCCGCCTCCATGCCCAGCGCCCGCCGCAGGCTGCCCAGGAAGACCTGCAAGGTCTGGAAGAAGCTGCCCGGCTCGGCCGCGAGCTTGCGCACCGCCCACGACAGCGAGGCCAGTACCCCGGAGGGGTCGGCCTGGTTCTCCGGCTTGAGCTCGACCTGAATCCCGGCGCCGGCGTACCCCTGGCAGGTCAGGCGCTTACCCCCCCGGCAGACGGGGGTGCTGGCCTGGTACGCGCCGCGCTTGATCTCGCGCTGCACCGGGCAGCGCACGCACAGCGGGCGGCCGAAGCGGTCGGTGCCCGCCACCACCTCGCCGCAGGGCCGGCCCAGCGCCTCCTCGGCGGGGAGGTGGAAGAACGCGGCAGCATCGGGGCTCCAGGCCGTGACCCGGCCCTCCTTGTCGAGCTGCCAGCGCACCCGGTTCATCTGTAAGTAGAGACTAGGGAACTCCGGCAGGTCATTTGTCCTCACGCCTGCTGGAGCTTAAGGGTGTTTGTGGTGGGCCTCGAGCGTCGCTTGCTGAGACCAGATGGGCAAGTTTATAATTTTTCTAAATAGCGCAGAACTCCAAGGCGCTAAAGGCAACGGGCTATCAGTTTTGCTTTAGAGGGTGATGCTGAATAGATGGAAGGACTGGTATTGGTGATTCACGGTATTGGACAGTGGGTATACTACGCTCTAGAGGGGAAGTTATGCTGCAACTATGGCATAACTAATAGCTAGCGGGAAAACGGAGATCACGTAGCGAATGGCAGTAAATCGAGACAAGCCGGACAAATGGAAAGCTGACATCGCGCAATCAGTCGACATGTACAACGACTGGTTCATGAGGTTCGCGCCGGAGGCCTTCCGAGACACCCGCATCCAGACGACCAAGCACGTTGAGGCCGCCCTTCACTCTACCAGTAACATGACGGACATCAAGCCAGCTACCCTTCGGAAGCATCCGGAAATCCTCCCGACGCTCCGCATGTCCACCTGTCCGCCGCTTGCCGTGGATCGGCTCATCGGCCTCGCTGCTGTCTCGAATAATCTTGTGAAGAGCATGGAACTCGATAAGCGGCTCCCGCCCCGAATGCCGATGCACTTGGTTGACGCGGGGCTGGCCAAGATTGCGGCCATCATTGAGAAAATGGCCGACCCAGACATCTTTGTCTGGCTTGGCCGCAAGGAGCCGCCGACCGAGGCCGAAATCCATCGTGCCGCAACCATCGTCGCGGACAGGCTTTGCGGAGCTGTCGTAAACCCCATAATCCGCAACGCCCAGGAAAAGCGGCAGCTCGCCGCGATCAAGGCGTGGCTAGAAACGCGTGGCTACAAGCACCTTCCCGCCGGTGACGGCACGCAGTTCAACGCCATGCCGCCTGGAACCTTCAGCTTTCGGATGAACGTTCCCGTGAAGCTTGAGGGTGGCGTCCGGAGCGTCAACATTCCCGTTGACGTCGTGATCCAGCCGAGAACCGCTAAGCCTGGGGCCTTCCCGATCTTCTTTGAGGCGAAATCCGCGGGAGACTTCACCAACACCAACAAACGCCGCAAAGAGGAGGCCGTAAAAATGGCGCAGCTTCGGGCTACCTACGGCGCTAAGGTCCAATTCAACCTTTTCCTGTGCGGCTACTTCGATAGCGGGTACCTCGGCTATGAGGCCGCCGAGGGCATCGACTGGGTATGGGAACACCGCATCGACGACCTCTTGCTGTTCGGAATATGACCATGGCGAAAACGATCGACAGTGTCGAGAAGCAACGCCTTGCGCTTCAATCGGAGATCGACGCGCAGAAAACACAGGCCGAGCGTAACCGCCTCGGCCAGTTCGCTACACCGCCCGCGCTCGCCTTGGATATTCTCAAGTACGCTGCTACGCTTCTCCCCAAGGGCGAAAAGGTGCGGTTTCTTGATCCGGCCATTGGCACTGGCTCTTTCTACTCTGCCCTCCGGAAGGTGTTCCCCAAGAAGCGAATCGGCAAAGCCCTCGGTTTCGAGATCGACCCGCTCTACGAGAAACCGGCCTCCGCCCTCTGGTCGGATTCTGACCTCACGATCAAGCTCACCGACTTCACCCGCGAAGAACCCTCACCGTCCTTCAATCTGGTCATCTGCAATCCGCCATATGTGCGGCATCATCACCTGCAGAACGGCGACAAGGCGCGCCTGCAATTCCTCACGCAACAGGCAAGCGGTATGAAGCTTAGCGGACTTGCTGGCCTCTATTGCTACTTCCTCGGTCTCTCCCATGGATGGATGGCTCAAGGCTGCATCGCCGGGTGGCTTATCCCAAGCGAATTCATGGATGTGAACTATGGAAAGGCTGTGAAGCAGTATTTGCTCGATCGGGTGACGCTCCTGCACATTCACCGCTTTGACCCGAACAACGTGCAATTCGCCGACGCGCTCGTTTCCTCAGCCGTCGTCTGGTTCAAGAACGCCCCGCCGCCGCCTAACCACGAAGTGAAGTTCACCTTTGGCGGCACGCTTTCCGAGCCCCGCGTCACGCGGTACGTCCCGGCGCGTGTCCTCGCGTACGAGCCGAAGTGGACGCGATTCCCTGCCTCGGACGTGCGCGTCCGAAACGTTATCTTGAGGCTTTCCGACTTATTCCAGGTAAAGCGCGGCCTTGCTACGGGCGATAACAGCTACTTCATCCTTGCCGAGGATGAAATCGTTGCACGAGGCCTGCCGATGGAGGTCTTCACGCCGATCCTCCCAAGCCCGCGCTACCTGCAACAGGACGAAGTTAAGGCGCGCAAAGACGGCACTCCCGACATCGAGCGCCGTCTCTTCCTTCTCAACACTAAGCTCACTGAGGACGAAATCCGAAGGCGCTTTCCCGCCCTCGCCGCCTACCTTGATGAGGGCAAAGCCAAGGGAATTCACGAACGTTATCTCTGCAAGCACCGGTCTCCCTGGTACAGCCAGGAGGACCGCCCCCCGGCCCCCATTGTCTGTACGTACCTCGGACGTAGCGACGCCAGGACGGCCAAGCCCTTCCGTTTCATCTTGAACGGTTCGCGCGCCACAGTTGCGAACGTGTATTTGGCGCTGTACCCGACGCGCGTCTTGGCAAGTGAGCTGGACCGCGACTCTAGTCTTCTCCGAAGGATCTGGAGCGCTCTCAACGAACTCCCCCCAAACATGCTTCTTGGTGAGGGTCGAGTTTACGGGGGCGGGTTACACAAGCTGGAGCCACGGGAACTCAGCAATGTGCCCGCGACATTCATACAAGATCTATTGCCGCACACAAGTATCTCGAAGAATGGAACGCAAATTGGGCTCTTTGCCGAGGGATGAAAAGCCCGTTAATAACCGGTTGTAGTGGACCGCCGCTGAACCGGAGCGTTAGGCAGCTATGTCGCACACTGATGCACTTGCACTTATCAAGGCCGAAGCCCTTAGAGAATCAGGGTTGGTTGTTGCTACTCGCATGGGCAGAGACCTCGAGCCGGCGAGAGTCGCACGGCTTGTTTCCGTGATCCGCACTGTTGCCGATAGCTTGCAAGGTGCTCGGAGCATTGATCGCGAGCCTGCTGCCTCACTTTACATTCTTGGGCTTGAGGTTCTTCGCCAAGCGGAGAATTGGGCATCTCAGAGTCGAGAGCTTCCGAAGGCAGTGTTGGATTCGCTCTTTAATCTCCAAGGGCAGTCGAGAACTTCTTCTTCGGTATTTCCAGATGACACGATGACGCCACCTAACCAGAGCGCTGTAGCAGACGGCCTCTCCGCTGTCCGTTTGAGCGTCGCGGGTGTTCGTGAACGCATGGTGCGCTCCACCGCCGCCGAGGCCGTCGCTGAGCTCGGTTGTTAGGCCTCGAGCCCCTAAGCAAAATGACGCTCACCCGGACGTAGAACCCGCACAACTCGTTTTGCCCGTTCGCCCTCGAGCCCGCCTCGAGGGCGTTTTCGTGCGGCGCTCGAGTGGGTCGAATGTCCCTCGTGTGTAAGCCCGCCGTAAGGGCGGGGGAGGAGGCTAGGGCCATGGACCCCGGACGCCTGTTCTTTCCTGCGTCGTGCGAGGTGATCGAGGGCCTGGAGGTGCGCATGGACCCGACCAAAACCCCGCGGAACCTTCCACCGGCCCAGGCGTCGGTCTTCCTGGTGCTGCTGTGGCCCGACGGCGAAGGAAGCTGGGCCGGGCGCGTCAAGGACACCCGCACCGGGGTGGAGCACCCCTTCGGGGAGCTCGAGGAACTTTTGTCCTGGCTGGAGAACCACCAGGACACCCATCGGAGGTCGGCATGAAGCGAATCTTGCTCACGGTAGCGGCGGCGCTGCTGGGCCTGGCACTGGCCCAGGACGGCAAAAGCCTCTACCAGACCAACTGCGCGGGGTGCCACGGGGCCGAGGCCCAGGGCATCCCCGGAGCTTTCCCCCCCCTCACCAACAACCCCCGCATGGCCGACGAGGCCTACGTGGTCAAGGTGATCCGGCAGGGGCTCAGCGGGCCGCTCGAGGTCGCCGGGCAGACCTACAACGGCGCCATGCCCGCCATGGCCCAGGTCTCGGAGGCCGACGCCAAGGCCATCGCGGCTTACCTCAAGGGCCTGGCCGGGGGAACCGCCCAGGCCGAGCCCGCGGCTCCGGCCCCCGTCCCCGCGCCCCAACCCGCCACAGCCCCGGCGCCCGACGCGGCGCAGGCCGCCTTGGGCCGGGCCTTCTTCACCGGGCAAAAGGCCTTCGCCAACGGCGGGGCGCCCTGCATGGCCTGCCACACCGCGGGCAACCTCGGCCCGATGGGCGGGGGCAGCTTGGGGCTCGACAAGACCGACCTCTACGTGCGGCTGGGCGAGGCGGGCATCAAGGGCGTGCTCGCCAACATCGCCTTCCCGGTGATGCGTGAGGCCTACAAGGGCAGGCCCCTCACCGAAGCCGAGATTAACGCTCTGGTCGCTTTCTTCGCCCAGGCCAGCAAGGAAGCCCGCCACTCCAGCGCCGTCTACGGCGGGCGGATGTGGTACGCCGCCGTCCCCGCCGCCCTGGCGCTGTTCGGGGTGATGAGCCTGATCTGGATGGGCCGCAGGCCCAGCCTGGCCGAACGCCTTCGCAGGAGGAGAGCATGAACCAATGGTTCAAGGAGATCGAAGCCCCCGCCGAGCGCAAGTGGGAGGAGTTCTACCGCAACCGCTTCGCCCACGACAAGCGGGTGCGCACCACCCACGGCGTCAACTGCACCGGCTCGTGCAGTTGGGAGGTCTTCGTCAAGGACGGCATCGTGACCTGGGAGCTGCAGGCCACCGACTACCCGCAGCTCGAGGCCGGCCTGCCCCCCTACGAGCCCCGCGGCTGCCAGCGCGGCATCAGCTTTAGCTGGTACCTCTACAGCCCCATCCGGGTGAAGTACCCCTACGGGCGGGGGGCGCTGCTCGAGCTGTGGCGCGAGGCCCGCGAGCGCCATGCCGACCCCGTGGAGGCCTGGAAGAGCATCGTCAGCGACCCCGAGAAGCGGCGGCGCTACCAGAAGGCGCGGGGCAAGGGCGGCTTCCGCCGCATCGCCTGGGAGGAGGCGCTGGAGATCATCGCCGCCAGCGTGGTCCACACCACCAAGCAGCACGGCCCCGACCGGGTGATCGGCTTCAGCCCCATCCCCGCCATGTCGCAGATCTCCTACGCGGCCGGCTCGCGCTTCCTGACGCTTTTGGGCGGGGTGGCGATGAGCTTTTACGACTGGTACTGCGACCTGCCCCCGGCCTCGCCCGAGATCTGGGGCGAGCAGACCGACGTGCACGAGTCGGCCGACTGGTACAACGCCCGCTTCATCGCGGTGATGGGCTCCAACCTCAACATGACCCGCACCCCGGACACCCACTTCATCGCCGAGGTGCGCCACGCCGGGGCCAAGCTCACCGTCTTCAGCCCCGACTTCTCCATGGTCGCCAAGTACGCCGACTGGTGGATCCCCTCCAACCCCGGCCAGGACACCGCCTTCTGGATGGCCGTCAACCACGTGCTGCTCAAGGAGTGCTACGTGTTGCGGCAGGTGCCCTACTTCAGCGACTACCTCAAGCGCTACACCGACAACCCCTTCCTGGTCGAGGTCGCGGGCCCCAGGCCGGGGCGCTACCTGCGGGCGGGCCGCCTCGAGGCCTACAAGGACGTCGAGAACGGCGACTGGAAGCTGTTGATGTGGGACGCCCAGCGCGGGCCGGCCATGCCCGGGGGCACCATCGGCTTCCGCTGGCAGAGCGAGAAGGGGCAGTGGAACTTAGATCTCAAGGACCCCACCCGCGGCGAGCCCATCGACCCGCTGCTCTCCTTCCGCGACCAGCCCGACGAGGTGCGGCTGCTCGAGTTCGACGACTTCACCACCGGCAAGACCCTCCGGCGCGCCGTGCCCGTGAAGTACGTCCAGACCAAGGACGGCGAGCGGGTGGCGGTCACCACCGTCTTCGACCTGCTGTTGGCCCAGTTCGGCGTGGATCGGGGCCTGGGCGGGGACTACCCCCAGGGCTACGACGACGAGGAAGGGCTCTACACCCCCGCCTGGCAGGAGAAGTACACCGGCATCCACCGCGACACCGTGATCCGCTTCGCGCGCGAGTGGGCCGAGAACGGCGAGAAGACCAAGGGCAAGAACCTCATCATCATCGGGGCCGGGGCCAACCACTGGTACCACAACAACCTGCTCTACCGCGCCGGGATCGTGGCCTTGATGCTCACCGGCAGCGTGGGGGTCAACGGCGGCGGGCTGGCGCACTATGTGGGCCAGGAGAAGCTCGCCAACCAGGCCTCCTGGGGCCCCATCGCCTTCGCCGGCGACTGGGGGATGGCCCCCCGGCAGCAGAACTCCCCCAGCTTCCACTACGTCCACTCCGACCAGTGGCGCTACGAGCGCGGCTACCGCGACTACGACAGCGTGCCGAACAAGGAGCGCCTCTGCGACCACACCGTCGACCACCAGGCCCGCGCGGTGCGCAAGGGCTGGCTGCCCTTCTTCCCGCAGTTCAACCGCTCGAGCCTCGAGGTCGTGCGCGAGGCCCAGGCCAAAGGCGCCAAGACCGACGCCGAGATCGTGCAGTACGTGGTCGAACAGCTCAAGTCGGGCAAGCTCGAGTTCGCCGTTGACGACCCTGACGCCCCCTCCAACTGGCCGCGCACCTGGTTCATCTGGCGCGGCAACGCCATCGGCACCAGCGCCAAGGGCCACGAGTACTTCATGCGCCACTACCTGGGCACCCACTCCACGGCCATCGCCGCCGAGCAGGCCAAGGGCTGGGTGAGCGAGGTCAAGTACCGCCCGCAGGCCCCCGAGGGCAAGATCGACCTGGTCGTTGACCTCAACTTCCGCATGGACACCTCGGCGCTGTACTCCGACCTCGTGCTCCCGGCGGCCACCTGGTACGAGAAGGAGGACCTCAACACCACCGACATGCACACCTTCATCAACCCCATGCAGGCGGCGGTGCCCCCCGCGTGGGAGTCGAAGCCCGACTGGGAGATCTATAAGGCCATCGCCCAGAAGGTCTGCGAGCTGGCTAAGCCCCACTTCCCCGAGCCCGTCAAGGACGTCGTGATGCTGCCCCTGCAGCACGACACCCCCGACGAGCTGGCCCAGCCCGCCGACAAGGACTGGAAGAAGGGCGAGGTGGAGGCCGTCCCCGGCAAGACCATGCCCAAGTTCCGCGTCGTCGAGCGCGACTACGCCAAGCTCTACGAGCGCATGGTCACGCTGGGCAAGGCGGTGGAGGCCAACGGGGTAGGGATGCACGGGCTCTCGATCCCCGTGCAGGACTTCTACCAGGAGCTCGCCCGGCGCCAGGGGCGGAAGGTGGACGGGCAGGTGCTGCCGAGCCTCGAGGACGCCCGCGAGGTCGCCGAGGCCATCCTCTTCCTCGACCCCGTCTCCAACGGCGAGCTGGCCTACCGTGCCTTCAAGGACGAGGAGAAGAAGACCGGGCAGAAGCTCACCGACCTCGCCGACCCCGTGCGCGACGTGCGCATCGGCTTCAAGGACATCGTCGCCCAGCCGCGGCGCATGCTCACCTCGCCCACCTGGAGCGGCCTGATCAACCAGGGGCGCGCCTACAGCCCCTACACCCTCAACGTCGAGCGGCTCGTCCCCTGGCGCACCCTCACCGGGCGGCAGCACTTCTACCTCGACCACGAGGGCTACCTGGCCTGGGGCGAGCACCTGCCCACCTACAAGCCCCGCCCCGACCACACCATGCTGATGGAGACCGAGAAGAGCGCGGCGGAGGCCCAGGGCAAGCTGCTCAACTACATCACCCCCCACGGCAAGTGGAGCATCCACTCCACCTACTCCGAGAACCACCGCATGATGACCCTCTCGCGCGGGGGCTACCCGGTGTGGCTCAACGACAAGGACGCCGCGGAGATGGGCATCACCGACAACGACTGGGTCGAGGTCTTCAACGACAACGGCGTCTTCGTGCAGCGCTGCGTCGTCTCGGCCCGCATCCCCCGGGGCGCGGTCTTCGTCTACCACGCCACCGAGCGCACCGTGGGCATCCCCAAGAGCCCCCTGCGCGGCAAGCGCGCGGGCATGAACAACTCCCTCACCCGCGCCCGCCTCAAGCCGGTGCTGATGTCGGGCGGCTACGCCCAGTTCACCTACGCCTTCAACTACTGGGGCCCCACCGGGGTCAACCGCGACACCTTCGTCTACGTGCGGCGCGTCGAGGAGCCGCAGTGGTGACGCCGATAGCGGATAGCCCGTAGCCGAAGGGCCACAGGCCACCCGCCATGAGCTATCCGCCGGCTCCAAAGGAGACCAAATGAACGTTCGAGCCCACATGAGCATGCTCTTCCACCTCGACAAGTGCATCGGCTGCCACACCTGTTCGGTCGCCTGCAAGAACCTCTGGACCGACCGCAAGGGCACCGAGTACATGTGGTGGAACAACGTCGAGACCCGCCCCGGCGCGGGCTACCCCACCGGCTGGGAGGAGCAGGATCGCTTCGAGGGCGGCTGGGAGCTGAAGAACGGCGAGCTCGAGCTGCGCCTGCACTCGAGGGCGCGCGGGCTGTCGAGGCTGTTCTTCAACCCCGCCCTGCCCACCCTCGACGACTACTACGAGCCCTACACCTTCCGCTACCAGGACCTCTTCAGCGCCCCCGAGGGCAACGACCAGCCCACCGCCGTCCCCGTCTCGATGGTCACGGGCGAGCCCATCCAGATCGAGGCCGGCCCGAGCTGGGACGACGACCTGGGGGGCTCCAACCTCTACGCCAAGAACGACCCCAACTGGGAGGGCGTGGACCCCGACATCCAGGCCCAGATGCACGAGATCGAGCGGGTGGTCTTCAACTACCTGCCGCGCATCTGCAACCACTGCCTCAACCCCTCCTGCGTGGCGGCCTGCCCCAGCGGGGCCATCTACAAGCGCGCCGAGGACGGGGTGGTGCTGGTCAACGAGAACAAGTGCAAGGCCTGGCGCATGTGCGTGGCGGCCTGCCCCTACAAGAAGGTCTACTACAACTGGGCCAGCGGCAAGAGCGAGAAGTGCATCCTCTGCTTCCCGCGCCTCGAGACCGGCCAGGCCCCGGCCTGCGCCCATAGCTGCGTGGGCCGCATCCGCTACATGGGCGTGCTGCTCTACGACGCCGACAGGATCTACGCCGCCGCCAGCGCCCAGGAGTCCGAGCTCGTCGAGGCCCAGCGCGAGGCCATCCTCGACCCCTTCGACCCCGCCGTGATCGCCGCCGCCAAGGAAAACGGCCTCGACGACGACTGGATCAAGGCCGCCCAGAACTCCCCGGCCTACAAGTTCGTCAAGCTCTGGAAGCTGGCGCTGCCGCTGCACCCCGAGTACCGCACGATGGCGATGATGTTCTACATCCCCCCGCTCTCGCCCGTCGTCAGCACCCTCGAGCGCGGCCTGATCAAGCTCGACCTGCCCCCCGAGCGCGTGGACTTCGAGCTCTTCGACAACCTCGACAAGGCCCGGCTGCCCTTGGAGTACCTCGCCAACCTGTTCGCCGCCGGGAACGTCGCGCTCATCGAGCCCATCCTCAAGAAGATGCTGGCCGTGCGCATCCTCAAGCGCCGCCAGAGCGTCTACGGGGAAGTGGACGCCCAGACCCTGGCGCTGCTCGAGGCCGCCGGGACCAGCCTGGAGGAGGCCGAGGCCATCTACGAGCTCACCACCCTGCCCACCCTCGAGGAGCGCTTCGTGATCCCGCCCTACCACCGCGAGGCCGCCGCCGAGCTCTACAACGACCCGCTGGCCCACAAGGGCGAGGTGGGCCTGGGCTACATCCAGCCCCCCCGGCGGGGCGAGTGAGGTGAGCGCGTGAACGCCAAGGCGACCCCCGACCCCCTCCTCCAGACCCTCGCGCTGGCCTTCGAGTACCCCCGCCAGGGCAGCCTGGGCGTGCTGTGGGAGCAGGCCCGGCCCCTGCCCTACAGCCCGGCCAAGCTCCACCTCGAGCGCTTCCTCAAGGCCGTCTCGCAGCTCAAGCTCTCCGAGCGCGAGGAGCTGCACACCCGTACCCTCGACCTCTCGCCGCTCTTCGCGCCCTACGTGGGCTTCGCGGTCTACGGCGAGGACTACCGCCGCGGGGCCTTCATGGCCGCGCTCAACCGCGAGATGCGGGGGCTGGGCCTCGAGCTGCGCGGCGAACTGCCCGACCACCTGGCCCCGGTGCTCTCCTACCTAGCAGTAGCCGCCGAGCCGCTGCCCGAGCTGACGGAGCTGCTCGAGCCCGCCCTGCAGGCCATGTACCGCACCCTCAAGACCATGGAGCCGGGCAACCCCTACCTGCACCTGCTCGACGCGGTGCGGCAGGCGGTGCGCGAGTTGCCCCGGCCCAGGCTGCAGGCGCTCCAGCCGGCCCCGGAGGGAGGTATCCGATGAACTCGAACACCCTGCTCTTCCTGGTTTTCCCCTACGTCGCGCTCGCGCTGGCGGTGGTGGTCAGCGTGATCCGCATGCGCGGGCGGTCCTTCTCGGTGTCGGCCCAGTCGAGCCAGCTGCTCGAGTCGCGCAAGCTCTACTTCGGCTCCACCGCCATGCACTGGGGACTGGTGCTGATCCTGGGCGGGCACCTGCTGGCGGTGCTGCTGCCCAAGGGGCTGCTGCTGTGGAACGCGGTGCCCCTGCGGCTGTACCTGCTCGAGATCACCGGCCTGGCCCTGGCGCTGTGGGCGGGCGTGGGCGTGTGGATCCTGCTGGCGCGCCGCCTGGGCGAGGCCCGCGTGCGGGCGGTCTCCACCCCCATGGACTACGTGGTGCTGCTGCTCCTGCTGGTCTCCATCGTCACCGGCGTCATCACCGCGGGCGCCTACCGCTTCGGCTCCTACTGGTTCCCGGCGGTGTTCACCCCCTACCTCTACAGCCTCCTCACCCTCCAGCCGCGCCCCGAACTCGTCGCCGACCTGCCCTTCTGGGTCCAGTTCCACGTCTTCAACTTCTGGCTGCTGCTGGCGGTGTTCCCCTTCTCCCGGCTCATCCACGTCGTGACCGTGCCGCTGGGCTACTTGTGGCGGCCCTGGCAGGTCGTGATCTGGCTGCGGCGCCAGCGCCGGCCGCGGGCCACCCCCCCCGGCGCCCCCCAACC
>NZ_QXDL01000329.1:0-2970 GCF_003574345.1 Calidithermus terrae | reverse complement strand
TCGCAGCAGGACGCGCTGCTGCCGCACGTGGAGTCGGGGCTCTTGACCCTGATCGGGGCCACCACCGAGAACCCCAGCCCGCCCCCGACCTCGACGCCCTGGCCCAGCAGGTCTACCGCATCCTCAAGCGCCGCCTGGCCGCCGAGCGCCGCCGCGAGTCCTGAAGCGAGGTGATCCATGAGCCTGAGCAAAGCCTTCCTCATCCCCCTCGAGGGGGAACACGCCAACCAGCGCATCGAGTGCCTGTTCAACCCCAACGAACTCAGCCTCTCCAAGTCCAACCAGTGGTCGGCCGGCCCCAACGGCGCCAAGGACTCGCCCAACCGCGAGTTCGGCGGAGGCCAGCCCATCAGCCTGCGGGTCCAGCTCTTCTTCGACACCCAGGGCCTGCCGCCCGAGCGGCGCCGCAGCCTCGACGTGCGCGAGTACACCAACCCCATCTGGAAGCTGATGCTCGTCGATAAGACCCTCACCAACGACACCACCAAGAACGGCCGCCCGCCCAAGGTGCGCTTCCAGTGGGGCCTGATGACCTTCTTCGTCGGCGTCATCACCAGCATCTCGCAGCAGTTCAGCCTCTTCCTGCCCAACGGCCTGCCGGTGCGGGCCACCCTCGACCTCACCCTCGAGCAGGCCACCAACGAGAACGAGCTGCCCATGCAGAACGCCAGCTCCGGGGGCGTGGGCGGGGAGCAGGTCTGGACGGTCAAGGACGGCGACACCCTGGCCTGGATCGCCCACAAGATCCTGGGGGACGCCGGCAAGTGGCGGCGCATCGCCGAGGCCAACGGCCTCACCAAGGTGCGCGACCTGGTCGCGGGCCAGCCGCTGGTCGTCCCGGTGGATTGAGGGAGGCGCCTTGTCCAAGGTTCACGAACACCTCTCCGACCTGGCGGTGCGCCTGGGGGGCCGCGACGCCCCCCCCGAGCTGATGAACGCGCTCTGGGAGGTCACGGTCGAGAACACCGTGCACCTCCCCGACGTGGCGACCCTCGTCGTCCACGACCCCGCCCTCCGCTGGACCGACTCCGAGCTCTTCGAGCCCGGCACCGAGGTCGTGCTCACCTCCCAGACCGGCAACGTCAAGGCCACCATCTTCGAGGGCGAGGTCGTCGAGGTCGAGCCCGAGTACGCCGGGGCCAGCCCCCGCCTGGTGGTGCGGGCCTTCGACCGGCTGCACCGCCTGACCCGGGGCCGCCACGTGCGGCGCTTCGCCAACGTCACCGACGGCGACCTCGTGCGGCAGGTCGGGCAGCAGGCGGGCCTGAGCCAGGTCGAGGTGGGCCCCCAGGCCGACGCCCAGGTGTACGAGTGGGTGTTCCAGGACAACGAGACCAACCTGGCCTTCCTGCAGCGCCGGGCCGCCGCGCTGGGCTACGTGGTCTACGTGCGGGGGAAGACCCTGCACTTCGGCCCGCCCCAGGGCGAGCAGGCCACCCTCGAGCTCAAGTGGGGGGAGAGCCTGGCCGAGTTCCGCCCCCGCCTCACCACCCTCGAGCAGCCCAGCGAGGTGGTCGTGCGGGGCTGGGACTTCGAGAAGAAGGAGGCCGTCATCGGCAAGGCCAAGGCCGGGCAGTTCAAGCCCAAGGTGGGGGAGAGCGGGGAGGGCGGCGAGAAGGCCTCCAAGGCCTTCGGCGAGGCCCCCCAGCTCGTGGAGTGCCGCCCGGTGCGCACCCAGAAGGAGGCCCAGCTCCTGGCCGAGGCCGCCGCCAACAAGCAGTCCGGGCGCTTCATCCAGGCCGAGGGGAGCTGCGGGGGCAACCCCGCCCTCGTGGCCGGGGCCAGGATCCGGGTCTCCAACGTGGGGCGGCGCTTCTCCGGGGAGTACGTCGTCACCACCGCGCAGCACGTCTACGCCCAGCACGGCGGCAAGAGCCGCTACACCACGCACTTCACGGTCTCGGCCAACTACCCCCTCACCCTGCTGAGCCTGCTGCGGGGGGCCGAGGAGCCGCCCAGCCGGGTCGGGCTCGCCGTCGGGGTCGTGACCAACAACGACGACCCCAAGGGCTTGGGCAGGGTCAAGGTCAAGTACCCCGCGCTCTCCGACGAGGCCGAGAGCGACTGGGCCCGCGTGGTGAGCGTGGGAGGCGGCAAGGAGCGGGGCGTGGAGTTCCTCCCCGAGGTCAACGACGAGGTGCTGGTGGCCTTCGAGCTCGGCGACGTCAACCACCCCTACGTGCTGGGCGGCCTGTGGAACGGGGTGGACCTGCCGCCGAGGAAGAGTTCGGCCCTCGTCGCCAGCGGCAAGGTCAAGCAGCGCCTCATCCGCTCGCGCACCGGCCACCTCGTCATCCTCGACGACTCCGACGACGCGCCGGGCGTCACCATCAAGGACCGCAACGGCAACGTCATCCACCTCGACACCAAGAAGGACACCCTCACCGTCGAGGTCAAGGGCGACGTCAACGTGGTCGCCAAGGGCAACGCCAGGGTGCAGGCCCAGCAGAACCTCGACATGGAAGGCACCAACGTCAAGGTCACGGCCAAGGCCAACTTGAGGCTCGAGGGCAGTGCCATGGTCGAGGTCAAGGGCGGGGTCATCAAGCTCAACTAGGGGTGCTCATGTCCAAACCCGCCGCCCGCATGACCGACAAGCACGCCTGCCCCCTGCCCTTCCACATGGCCGTGCCCAACCTCATCGTGATCGGCAACCCCACGGTGCTCATCGGCGGCCAGCCCGCCGCCTGCGCCGGCGACCTCACCACCTGCGGCGCACCGATAGCCACGGGCTCGAGCACCGTGCTCATCGGGGGCAAGCCCGCCGCCCGCTTGGGCGACGCCACGGCCCACGGCGGCAGCATCCTCTCGGGCTGCCCCACGGTGCTCATCGGCGGATAGCCCCGGCCCGCGAAGGAGCTGGCAAACGTGCCTAAAGCCCGTGCCCCCCGCGAGCCCAAGCCTGAAGCCCGAGCAGAGCGGGCCACGGTCCGGCCCAGGAAGCAGCCCACCTGCGAGCCCGACCCCGAC
>NZ_QXDL01000328.1:0-2987 GCF_003574345.1 Calidithermus terrae | reverse complement strand
GGTTGGGGGGGATAAGCCCTCCGCGCGCGGGGAGGGCTGGGGCAGGGCGAACCACAGGCCACGAGCTGACGGCTGACGGCTCCTACTCCCTACTCCCCCGCCTTCAGCTTCTCGACCACGGCGCGGTCCTCGAGCGTGCTCGTGTCCCCCTTGATGTCGGTCTCGCCCGCGGCGATCTGGCGCAGCAGGCGGCGCATGATCTTGCCGGAGCGGGTCTTGGGGAGGGCGTCGGTGAAGCGGATCTCGTCGGGGCGGGCGATGGCGCCGATCACCTTGGCGACGTGGGCCTTGAGCTCGCCCTTGAGGGCGTCGGAGCCGGCGCGGCCGGCCTTGAGGGTCACGAAGGCCACGATGCTCTCGCCCTTGACGGGGTCGGGCTTGCCCACCACGGCGCTCTCGGCCACGGCGGGGTGGGAGACCAGGGCGCTCTCGACCTCCATGGTGCCCAGGCGGTGGCCCGAGACGTTGAGCACGTCGTCCACGCGGCCCATGATCAGGTAGTAGCCGTCGGCGTCGCGCCTCGCGCCGTCGCCGGTGAAGTAGTTGCCGGGGTACTGGCTCCAGTACTGGTTGAAGTAGCGCTGGGGGTCGCCCCACACCGTGCGCAGCATCGAGGGCCAGGGGCGGCGGATGATCAGGTGGCCGCCTTCGTCGGGGTTGGAGACGGGCTGGCCGGAGGCGTCCACGATGGCCGGCTCGACGCCGAAGAAGGGCTTGCCGGCGTGCCCGGGCTTCATGGGGTGCACGCCGGGCAGCGTGGTGATCATGATGCCCCCGGTCTCGGTCTGCCACCAGGTGTCCACGACGGGGCAGCGCCCCTTGCCGATGACGTTGTAGTACCAGACCCAGGCCTCGGGGTTGATGGGCTCGCCCACCGTGCCCAGCAGCCGCAGGCTCTCGAGGCGGGCCTTCAGCGGCCACTGCTCCCCCGCCTTCATGAACGCGCGAATGGCGGTGGGGGCGGTGTAGAGGACGCTCACGCCGTACTTGTCGATGACCTGCCAGATGCGGCCGGGGTCGGGCCAGTTGGGGGCCCCCTCGTACATCACGGTGGTGGCGCCGTTGAGCAGGGGGCCGTAGACGACGTAGGAGTGGCCGGTGACCCAGCCCACGTCCGCGGTGCAGAAGTAGGTGTCCTGCTCCTGCAGGTCGAAGACGTACTGGGCGGTGAGGTAGACGTAGGTCTGGTAGCCCCCGGTGGTGTGCATGACCCCCTTGGGCTTGCCCGTCGAGCCGGAGGTGTAGAGGATGAAGAGGGGGTGCTCGGCGTCCAGGGGCTCGGCCGGGCAGACGTCGGAGGCGTTTTGCATCAGCTCGTGGTACCAGTGGTCGCGGCCCGGCTGCATGGAGATGTCCTCACCCGTGCGGCGCACCACCACCACGCTCTGTATGCCGGGGGCGTCGGCCAGGGCCTCGTCGGCGTTGTTCTTGAGCGGGACCACGCTGCCGCGGCGATAGCCGCCGTCGGCGGTGATGAGCACGCTGGCCTGGGCGTCCTTGATGCGGTCGGCCAGGGCCGAGGCGCTGAAGCCGCCGAAGACCACCGAGTGGATCGCGCCGATGCGGGCGCAGGCCAGCATGGCGACGGCGGCCTCGGGGATCATGGGGAGGTAGATGGTCACGCGGTCGCCCGCCTTTACCCCGAGCCCCTTGAGCACGTTGGCGAACTTGCTGACCTCGCGGTGGAGGTCGTGGTAGGTGAGCACCTGGCTGTCGCCGGGCTCGCCCTCGAAGACGATGGCGGCCTTGGTGCGGCGGGCGGCGAGGTGGCGGTCGAGGGCGTTGTAGGCGAGGTTGGTGCGGCCGCCCACGAACCAGCGGGCATTGGGGGCCTCCCACTCCAGCACCCGTTCCCAGGGCTTGAACCAGTGCAGCTCGGAGGCTACGCGGCCCCAGAAGGCTTCGGGGTCGTCGAGGCTCTGGCGGTAGAGCGCTTCGTACTGGGCGGGGTCGGAGAGGCGGGCGGAGCGGCGGAAGGATTCGGGGGGCTCGAACACCCGGTCTTCCTTGAGCACGGCTTCCAATTTCTCGGTCATGGCAGGGCCTCCAAAGGCGGGAAACGGCAACAGGGCCTGAAGCGATGGGGTCAGGGTATGCCCGGGGCCGCTCCCCGGTCAAGAACCCCCGGGTTTTGCGCCATGTGCAAATGAGAGGATTTCTTGACAGCCCCCCTGGGCGAGCCCATCATGGGCCCAAACCGCTTCTGAAGGCGCAGGAAGGTTTTCCCCGATGGCCCAAAGCCGCAAGCTCACCACCGTACAGGCCGCCCTGCGGGTGCTGGCCTACCTCCTCGCGCACCCGGAGGGCCTCGAGGCCGCGCAGGTGGCCCGCCTGCTGGGCAAGAGCCTCTCCACCGCCTACGCCCTGCTGGCGAGCCTGGTGGCCGAGGGCTTCGCCGAGCGGGTGGGCACCACCTACCGCGTCAGCCAGAACGCCCTCTCCCCCGTCTCCGGCCCCGGCCACGGGGACACGAACGCCCTCGAGCGCCTGCACGACGCGCTCGAAGAGCTCTACCTGCGCACCCGCGAGCGCACCTACCTCGCCCTGCTGACCCGCGAGGGAAAGCTGCGCCTGCAAAGCCGGGGGCGCCAGGGCCAGCCCAAGCCGCCGGGGCTCGAGGGCGACAGCACCGAGGCGCTGCACGCGCTGGCGCTGGGCAAGGCGGTGTTGGCCTACCTCGACGCCGCGCCGCCGGGCCAACTGCGGGCCTACACCCCCAACACCCTCACCGAGCCGGTGGCCCTGCAGGACGAGCTCGACCGGGTGCGGCAGATGGGCTTCGCGGTCGAGCTCGAGGAGTTCGCCGAGGGCATCTCGGCGGTGGCCGCGCCGGTGTTCGGTCCGGAGGGGCGGGTGATCGGGGCCTTCGGCGTGGTGGTGCCTTCCCGCCGCTTCCCCTACGCCTTCACCCGCTTGGCGCACGCGGTGCGCGAGGTGGCCCGCGCCGCCTCCGGGCACCTGCCCGGCGAGAGCCACCCGGCCCCGCC
>NZ_QXDL01000327.1:0-3017 GCF_003574345.1 Calidithermus terrae | reverse complement strand
ACCCTAGCCCTCCCCGCGGGCGGGGAGGGGGTATCCCCCCAGCCCCCCTTGTTAAGGGGGGTAGAGAAAGGGCGTTTGGCGTTTGGCGTCTGGCGTTCGGCGTCTGGCGTAGGACGTACGACCTGCACCCGACGTACGACCCGCGCTCAGCGCTCAGCGACCCTACCTCCCCCCCCGCAAAAACTCCCTCCACCACCTGCCGGAGTCCTTGAGGATGCGCCGCTGGGTGGGGTAGTCGGTGTAGTACAGGCCGAAGCGCTTGGAATAGCCCTCGGCCCACTCGAAGTTGTCCAGCAGGCTCCAGGCGAAGTAGCCCTTCAGCGGGACGCCCGCGTGGATGGCCTCGAGGCACGCAGCCAGGTGGAGCTGGAAGTAGCGGGTGCGGGCGGGGTCGTGGACGGTGTTTTGCTCGAGGACGTCGGGGTAGGCCGCGCCGTTTTCGGTGATGAGGAGGGCTTTGGGGGCGTAGTCGCGGTGCAGCCGGAGGAGCAGGTCGCGCAGGGCGTGGGGCACGACCTCCCAGCCCATGGCGGTGTACTCGCCCTCGGGCCTGACCTGCTCGGTGCCCAGGGGCTGGCCCCCCCGCCGGGCGCGGGCCACGAAGCGGGTGTAGAAGTTGACGCCCAGGAAGTCGAGGGGGGCGGCGACGGCCTCGAGGTCGCCCGGCAGCACCCGCGGCGGGAAGAGCGGGCCCTGCAGGAAGCCGGGGAGCCCCAGCCGGAACAGCCGCAGGGTGTCCTCGGGGTAGCCGCGGCCGAAGAGGGGGTCGGTGAACCAGCGGTTGAACACGCCGTCGAGCCGCCGGGCGGCGGCCTGGTCGGCGGGGGTGGCGCTGAAGGGCTCGACGGGCATGTAGTTGTTGGTGATGCCCACCCGCGCGCCCGGCACGTTGCCCCGGATCACCGGGACGGCCCGCCCGTGGGCCAGCAGCGCGTGGTGCGTGACCTGGACCGCGCGGGGGACGTTGCGGACCCCCGGCGCGTGCTGCCCGGTGGCGTGCCCCAGGAAGCTGAAGACCCACGGCTCGTTGAGGGTGATCCAGTGCCGCACGCGGCTCCCCAGGCGCCTGGTCACCGCGTCGGCGTAGCGCACGAAGGCGTCCACCACGCCGCGGCTGGCCCAGCCTCCCTGGTTCTGCAGGGCCTGGGGCAGGTCCCAGTGGTAGAGGGTGGCCCACGGCGTGATCCCGGCCTCCAGCAGCGCGTCCGCCAGCCGGTCGTAGAAGTCGAGCCCCCTGGGGTTGAGGGTGCGGCCGTCGGGGAAGACCCGGGGCCAGGCGACGGAGAAGCGGTAGGCGTTGACGCCCAGCCCCTTCATCAGCGCCACGTCCTCGCGGTAGCGGCGGTAGTGGTCGCAGGCGACGTCGCCGGTGTCGCCCGCGCGGGTCTTGCCGGGGGTGTGGCTGAAGGTGTCCCAGATGCTGGGGCCTCTGCCGTCCTCCCGCACGGCCCCCTCGATCTGGTAGGCGGCGGTGGCGGTGCCCCACACGAAGTCGCCGGGGAACTGGGCACGCTCGAGGTGCATACGCTTTTTAGCTTACGCGGTAGTCTAGAAGGAGCAGGGGAGCATGAACCGACGCGCGTTTTTGGGCCTGCTGGGCCTTGGGGTCTTGGGGGGAACGGGTTTGGGGGGCTACGGCCTGGCCTCGGCCCGCGGCTTCGAGCTTTCGCGCCACCGCTACGGGCTGCCGGGGCTGCGCCAGCCCCTGCGGGTGGCGCACCTGAGCGACCTGCACTTCGGCGAGCAGCACCCGGCCCAGGCGGTGCGCCGCTGGGTGGCTGCCGCCCTGGCCGAGCGCCCGGACCTGGTGGTCATCACCGGCGACTTCGTGGACCAGGCCACGCGGCCCGGCGCCTTACGGCCGCTCGGCGACGAACTCGCCCGCCTCGAGGCCCCCCTGGGCGTCTACGGGGTGCTGGGCAACCACGACTACTCGCACTCCGTTGACAACGCCGACCGCCGGGCCTGGCTCTCGAGCCTGACCACGGAGCTCGAGCGCGCCGGGGTCGAGCTTTTGACCAACCGCGGCTTGCGCCTGCGCCCCGACCTCTACCTCGCCGGGGTGGACGACCTCTGGCACGGCGACCCCGACCTCGCCGCCGCGCTCCAGGGTGCCCCCCGCGACGCGGCCACCCTGCTGCTGAGCCACAACCCCGACCTGCTGCCGCAGGTGCCCGAGTGGGTGAGCCTCACCCTCTGCGGCCACACCCACGGCGGCCAGGTCTGCCTGCCGCTGATCGGCGCCGTCCACGCCCCCTCGAGGTACGGCACCCGCTTCGCCCAGGGCTTCCACCGCGCCCCCGCCGCCGGCTTCGTCTCGAGGGGCCTGGGCACCACGTGGCTGCCGGTGCGCACGTTCTGTGACGCGGAGGTGGTGGTTTTTGACTTTGAGCCTGGCGGGGTAGCTGATAGCTGATAGCCGGGCGCGGGTCGTACGTCGTACGTCCTACGTCGTACGCCAAACGCAAAACGCAAAACGCAAAACGCAAGACGCCAAACGCAAAACGCAAGGCGCCAAACGCGGGAAGCCCTGGCCCTCGACGCTGGCGGGGGGTGACCACGAGCCACAGGTCCATCGCTGAGCGCTGACCGCTTATAAAAGCGAGGGTGTGTGGGGGAGCTATAAAACCCATCCCCTTCAGGGGTGGTCGCCTCGCCACGGCGAGGCGAGGACTCCCCCACGTCCGCCTCTGGCGGACATGGCATGGCGGCTGATGTGCTGGAATCGCCCTTGGAGACAGCAGTCTCCGGGGTCCTTGCCGCCACGCCGTGGCGGGGCGGGGGCACACGGGAAGTCACGCTTGAGGAGACGGTCGGAATGCCGTGCATCACCGTGTAAGACGCCCGTACCGGGCGCAGGGGTGAGCCCGAGAATCCCACGGATTTATCCCTTGTCATTACCCACATCTCAACCCTGTATGGTTCGAGACGATGGAACTGCATCCCGAGGATCCGGTTCAATGGGCCAGCCTGCATTTCGCGGAGGCCGAGCTGGGCGACGCACGGCGGGTAAAACG
>NZ_QXDL01000326.1:0-3023 GCF_003574345.1 Calidithermus terrae | reverse complement strand
CCCCCTCGGCGCGGAGGGCGGCCTCGAGGCTCTCCCCCGCCCCGTCGGGGCCGCGGCGGGAGAGCAGCAGCGCGTCGCCCCCGAGCCGCGCGACGGCCTGGGCCGCCTGGGGCCTCGGCCTCGGCCTGGCGCTGGGGCTGCGATCCTGGCTGCGCTCGAGCCACCTCCCACGCTGGGGAAATGCCCTGTTGCTCGGATACCTAGGGGTGTGGACCGCAGCATCCTTGTGGCTGATGCGCTGAGCGTCGGGGATGGGGTTTAAGGGCTCGTGGCCCTTGGCCTGTAGCCCATGGGAAACCCCTCCCCGCGGGAGGGGAGGGTTTATCCCCCAGCCCCCCTTGCCAAGGAGGGTGACAAGGCGTATTGCGTCTTGCGTACGGCGTACGACGTAGGACGTAGGACGCACGCCCTGCGCCCGGCGTTGGGCTATCAGCTATCAGCCATCGACCATCGACACCAATAACCTGCAAAATGTTCACCACCTAAAGAACAGATGTTCAAAAATCACTAGACAAATTGCTCGCACGGCATGATATGCTGCGTCTCGGGAGCAGGAATCCCGTCTTAAGTCAAACTATGGGAAAACAACTTGCACGGAACGAGCCAGGGCTGTGCAACTTGCCCATGAGGGGGCTTAAGACCACCGCAGCACAGGAGAACGGAGAGCGCATGAACCACGACTACGACGTTATTTCGGCGGCGCGCAACTGGCGCATGGACGGCATGGCCCGGCAGCTTGACGGCGACGTGGTGACCGAAGTGTTCGCCCGCGACGTGCTCACGCCCGAGGAGCTGCGCCAGCGGCTGAGCAAACCGGTTTGGAAGTCCCTGCAGGCCACCATGGAACGCGGGGCCCCCCTCGACCCGGCCATCGCCGACACCGTGGCCCTGGCCATGAAGACCTGGGCGCTGGAGAAGGGCGCGACCCACTACACCCACTGGTTCCAGCCCCTCACCGGCGCCACCGCCGAGAAGCACGACTCCTTCCTCGCCCCCACCAGCGACGGCTCGGCCATCGCCCAGTTCAGCGGCAAGGACCTGATCCAGGGCGAGCCCGACGCCTCGAGCTTCCCCTCCGGCGGGCTACGCGCCACCTTCGAGGCCCGCGGTTACACCGCCTGGGACCCCACCTCTCCCGCCTTCATCCTGCGCCACTCCAACGGGGCCACCCTGTGCATCCCCACCGCCTTCGCGAGCTGGACCGGCGAGGCGCTCGACCTCAAGACCCCCCTGCTGCGCTCCATCGAGGCGCTCAACAAGGCCGCCCTGCGGGCGCTGGCGCTCTTCGGCGTGACCGACGCCACCAAAGTCTCCTCGACCCTGGGCGCCGAGCAGGAGTACTTCCTCATCGACGAGGAGTTCTATTACCGCCGCCCCGACCTCGTCATGACCGGGCGCACCCTCTTCGGGGCCAAGCCCCCGCGCGGGCAGGAGCTCGAGGACCACTACTTCGGCTCCATCCCCGACCGGGTGCTCTCCTTCATGACCGACGTCGAGCACCAGCTTTACGCGCTGGGCGTGCCGGTCAAGACCCGCCACAACGAGGTCGCGCCCGGCCAGTACGAGATCGCCCCCATCTTCGAGCACTCCAACACCGCCGCCGACCACCAGCAGCTCATCATGCAAACCCTGAAGAACACCGCCCGCCGCTACGGGATGGTGGCCCTGCTGCACGAGAAGCCCTTCGCGGGCATCAACGGCTCGGGCAAGCACTGCAACTGGAGCATGGGCACCGACACCGGGCTCAACCTGCTCGAGCCCGGCGACACCCCGCACGAGAACATGCAGTTCCTGTTCTTCTGCGCGGCCGTGATCCGGGCCGTTGACGTGCACCAGGACCTGCTGCGCATCAGCGTGGCCTCGGCCTCCAACGACCACCGCCTCGGCGCCAATGAGGCCCCGCCCGCCATCATCTCGATCTTCCTGGGCGCCGAGCTCACCGACATCTTCGAGCGCATCGTCAGCGGCAAGAGCGTCGCGGGCAAGTCGGCCGGGCTGTTGGGCCTGGGCACCCCGGTGCTCCCCGCCCTGCCCCGCCACTCCGGCGACCGCAACCGCACCTCGCCCTTCGCCTTCACCGGCAACAAGTTCGAGTTCCGCGCGGTGGGCTCCTCGCAGAGCATCTCCATGCCCATCACCGTGCTCAACACCATCGTGGCCGAGTCCATCGACGCCCTCGCCGGCGAGGTCGAGGCGCTGATGAAGAAAAAGAAGAGCTTCGAGGCGGCCTTGCAGGAGGTGCTCAAGTCCACCTACAAGAAGCACAGCCGCATCGTCTTCAACGGCGACGGCTACTCCGAGGCCTGGCACAAGGAGGCGGCCAAGCGCGGCCTGCTCAACCTGCGCACCGCCCTCGAGGCCATCGAGCGCCTGACCGACGAGAAGAACGTCGAGCTGTTCTCCAAGTACGGCGTGCTCAACGAGCGCGAGCTCGAGGCCCGCCAGGAGATCATGTACGACCAGTACTTCAAGACCGTCAACATCGAGGGCGAGACCACCGAGTGGGTGGCCCAGACCCAGATCCTGCCCGGGGCCCTGGCCTACCTGGCCGAGCTCTCCGAGGTCGAGGTGCCGAACTCGAAGGCCCTGGGCCGCACCCTCGAGCAGGTGGCCCGCGCCGCCGACGCGCTCTCCGACGCGCTCGAGTGCCTCAAGATCCACAACGCCGACCTCGGCGGCGACACCGTTCACGAGAAGGCCTACCACATGCGCGACAAGGTGCTGCCGGCCATGCAGGAGGTGCGCAAGGCCGCCGACGCCCTCGAGCGCATCGTCGCCGACAAGCACTGGCCGCTGCCCAGCTACCGCGAGATGCTGTTCGTGAAGTAGGGCTGGGCTTCCTTGGGAGGGCGGCCCATGGGCCGCCCTCGTCGTACGTCCTGCGTCGTACGTCGTACGTTGTACGCAAAACGCAATACGCCAAACGCAAGACGCCAGATGCCAGAGGTATTGTCACCCCCCTTAGCAAGGGGGGCGGGGGGATACGCCCTACCCGGCGATGGGTAGGGCGTATCCCCCCGCCC
>NZ_QXDL01000325.1:0-3050 GCF_003574345.1 Calidithermus terrae | reverse complement strand
CTCCTCCCCGCCGGCGGGGAGGAGGTATCCCCCCCACCCCCCTTGCTAAGGGGGGAACAAGGCGTCTTGCGTCTTGCGTCTTGCGTCTTGCGTCTTGCGTCTTGCGTCTTGCGTCTTGCGTTTTGCGTTTTGCGTACGACGTACGACGTACGACGTACGACATAGGACATGCCTTTAGCGTTTTGCGTCTTGCGTTTTGCGTACGGCGTAGGACGTACGACGTACGACCCACGCCCAGCACCCGGCTATCGTCTATGGGCTATCGGCGTTCGGCGTATACCCCACGCCATCAATCCAGCGTAAACCTCGGCTCCGTCGGGTGCAGCCGTACCCGACGGATGATGCGCTGGTCGCCGGGGAGTTCGTCGCGGGTGGCCGCCGTGACCGTGACCATGCTGCGGATGGGGCTGTTGAGCACCTTACGGGTCAGGGTCTCCTCGACTTGGAACAGGCCAGCCGAGTTGTTCATCACCACGCGGATCTCGACGGGGACGCGCTCGCCCTTCATGATCTGCACCTCGTCTACGGCGAGGGCGCTGATGGAGTGAATGTCTACGGAGCCTAGCGCGAAGGCCTTGCGGCCGCGGCCCTTGGTGATGTCGGTGCCGTCGGCGACGGCGGTGACGCCGGCCTCGAGCGTGAGCGGGTCGGCGATGAGGTCGTGGGTGTAGATGCTGTGCAGCATGAAGCTGCGCAGCTCGGTGCGCTGCTCGGGGTCGCGGTAGAGCTTCTCGAGGATGCGGTCGATGAGGGGGATCGCCAGCGTCACGCCGAAGGCCTCGTGGTGCTGGCGGTGCACCTGGTTGCCGATGTCGTGCAGCATGGTCGAGAGCAGCACCACCAAGTAGGTGTCGTCGAGGTCGCCGACCCCGCTCTCCATCACGTCGGGCTTGGCCCCGGCCTCCACCAGCAGCTTGAGGATCGCCACGCTGGCCGACCCCGTGAGCAGCGCGTGGACCCGGCCGTGGTCGTTGTAGCCCAGCTTGCGCATGGTGATGTAGTTGGACATGTCCCAGTGGCCCCGCGCCTCGGGGTCCATCGAGAGCAGGTCATAGGCTTGCAGGGCCTTGGGAAAGCCCTGCAGGTCGCGCCGGATGGCGGTGTCGGCCTCGAGGTAGAGCTTGGCCTTGGGGCTGGTGAGCTGGACAACGTGCTCCTGGACCTTGTTGGGCTCGTCCACCCGGCAATTGTAGGGCATAAAGCCCCAAGCGGTAAGCTTTAAGCATTCAGCCATCAGCCCTCAGCCCTTGACCCTAGACGAGCCACAAACCGAGGGCCAAAGCGTTTTGCGTCTTGCGTCTCGCGTACGACGTACGACCCGCGTTAGGCGTTCGGCTATCGGCTATCGGCGCTAACCGTACGCCCCTACTCCCCCTTGAACTCCGGCGCCCGCTTCTCCAGGAAGGCACGCGTGCCCTCCTTCATGTCCTGGGTCGTGACCGCGAAGCCGAAGAGGTCGGCCTCGACCTCGAGCGCCTCGTCGAGCTCCAGGCCCTCGCCGCGGGTGACGGCCTCCTTGGCGAGCGCCAGGGCTACGGGGCCGTTCTTGAGGATGGAGCGGGCGAGCTCGAGCGCGAGCTCCAGCGCGTCCTCGCCCACGCGGTTGACCAGGCCCAGCTGCAGCGCCTCCTCGGCCGGGACGTGCCGCCCGGTGAAGATGAGGTCGAGGGCCCTCCCCCGCCCCAGCAGGCGCAGCAGGCGCTGGGTGCCGCCGAAGCCGGGGATGATGCCCAGGCTCACCTCGGGCAGGCCCAGCTTGGCCTTGGCGCTCGCCACGCGGAGGTCGCAGGCCAGGGCCAGCTCGAGGCCCCCGCCCAGCGCGAAGCCGTTGACGGCGGCGATGGTGGGCACCGGCAGGGCCGCGATCTCGTTGAAGACGGTCTGGCCCAGCAGCGCGAACTCGCGCCCGGCGAAGGCGTCCTGGATGTCGGCGATCTGGGCGATGTCGGCCCCGGCCACGAAGGCCCGGCCCTCGCCCGTGAACACCGCCACCCGCACCTCGGGGTCCTGGGTGATCACGTCGGTCACGGCGGCGAGCTCGAACAGCAGGTCCTGGTTGAGCGCGTTGAGGGCCTGGGGGCGGCGGACGGTGACGACGGCGACCCGCTCGCGCACTTCATAAGAGAGGAACTCGAACTCGGGGATCTGGCTTTCAAAAGGCTCTTTCATGCTCGACCTCAGATCTTGTCCTTCAGCTTGAGCAGGGCCTCGAGGGCCACCCGCGTCATGTTCTCCACCCCGGCCTGCAGGATCTCCTGGGCCACGAAGGAGGCGTCGCCGATCTGGTTGGAGACGGTGAGGATGGTCCCGGCCCGCACGCCGCGCATCTTGGCGATGAGGAACAGGGGCGCCGACTCCATCTCCAGCGAGACCACGCCGAACTTCGCCCACTCGCGGGCCGCCTCGGGGCTCGTGGCGTAGAAGGCGTCCTCGGTGGAGATCAGGCCCACGGTGTAGGGCAGCTTCGCCTCGCGCGCGCAGCCGACGAGGGCCTCGAGCACGTCCCAGTCGGCCACCGGCGCGTAGGGTCGCCCGCCGAGGTACTGCCGGGTGGTGCCGTCGAGCGGCACCGCGCCCTGCGCGATGACCAGCGTCCCGGCCTCCACCTTGCCGTCGATGCCCCCGGTGGTCCCCACCCGGATGATGGCCTTGACCCCCAGGTTGACGATCTCCTCGACCACGATGGCCGTGGAGGGCCCGCCCATCGCGCTGGTCTGGACCGAGACCGGAACCCCCTTGTAGGTCCCGGTGAAGCCCAGCAGCGCCCGGTAGGTGTTGTAGGTCTTGACGTCCTCGAGGAAAGTCTCGGCGATCCACTCAGCCCGGCCGGGGTCACCCGGCAGGAGCACGAGCGGGGCGATGTCGCCCGGGTTGGCACGGATATGCAAAGCCATACCGGTTCAGCATACCGGGTTCGGGGGGTGGGGCGTCGGGGGTTGATAGCCGATAGCCGGGCGCCGGTCGTACGTCCTACGTTGTACGCCGTACGCAAAAAGCCAAACGCAAGACGCAAGACGCAAAACGCCTTTTCTGCACCCCCCTTAGCAAGG
>NZ_QXDL01000324.1:0-3100 GCF_003574345.1 Calidithermus terrae | reverse complement strand
CCGCCTCACCGCCCAGCCGCCCAACCCCCTGGCCGCGCCCTTCGCGCTGCTGGTGCTGATGCTGGGCCTGCTGGGCATCTGGCGGGTCTGGAGGGAGGCCGCGTGAACCTGCCCCGCCTCCCCCAGCGCGTGCAGGACCTGCTGTGGGCCCCGCGGGCCATCGCCCGCCAGCCCCTGCGGGTCTCCTCCTTCACCTACGCCTTCTGGATCGGGCTGGCCTTCGGCGGCTACTTCGTCCTGCGCTACAGCGGGCAGTGGGCCGAGATCGACTCGGTGGCCTTCAGCGGCATCATCTCCAACCTGCAGCACTACGGCAGCTTCAGCCAGGACGTCAACCCCAAGAACTACCCCCACGGCTACGCCTACCCGGTGTGGATGGCCTCGCTCTCCTACCTCACCGGGCTGCCGGTGGGCGAGCTGATGCGCTGGTACACGCCCATGGTGGGCAACCTCTTCCTGGCGCTGTTCGGCTTCTGCGCCTACCGGCGCTGGCTGGGCAGCGACCGGCTGGGCCTGCTGGCGGCGTCGGTGCTGTTCTTGGTGCCCGAGCTCGTCTTCACGGTCTCGCGCGGCAACCACGAGAAGATCACCGTCTCGCTCACGCTGCTGGCCTCGCTCGCGCTCTTGAAGAGCTTCCTCGAGATCCAAGCGCGCAACTGGAAGCTCTTCGCCGCCTGGCTGACGGTCTACTACTTCATCTCCTTCACCCTCTCCTCGCTCAACGTGCTCTTCGGCTCCTCCTTCATCGTCGCCTCCACGCTCACGGTGGTGGTGGCCTGGGTCTTCCTGCGCTTCCGCCCCTCGCAGTGGGGCATCATCCGCAAGCCGCTCGAGCGCCTGACGCTGCGCATCGCGACTTCCTGGCTGCTGGTGCTGATCGTGATGTGGTACATCTACCCCTCGGCCGGGGACAACTTCAACCTGCTCAAGACGGCGGTGGAGAAGCTGGCCAGCCTCTTCCTGAGCTTCACGCCCGAGTCCAACCCCTACACGCAGGACGTGGACCCCTGGGCGAGCGTGCTGGGCTACCGCGTGATCTCCTCCTTCCGCTGGATCCTCTTCGGCGTATCCTTCCTCACCTGGATGTTGCTGCTCGCCCCCACGGTCTTCCGCAACTCCAAGGCCCCGCTCACCCGCGTGTTCCTGCTGGCGCTCTACGGCGCCTTCGGCTTCCAGATGGCGGTGGCGATCCCCGTGGACCTGCTGGGCCTCGAGGCCGGCAGCAACCTGCAGGTGCGCATGTACACCTACTTCGTGCTCTTCGCCGCCCCCGTCTTCGTGCTGGGCCTGACCCGGCTGGTGGGGCCGCGCACCCGGGTGCTGGTGGCGCTGGTGATGACGGCCTTCGGCTTCCTCAGCGTGGTCAAGGCCACCCTCGACCCCCACATCTCCAACCTCTGGCTCCAGTACACCCGCACCGAGCTCCAGGCCATCCGCACCTGGGCGCGCTACGAGGAGAGCAGCCTGCTCTACGCCGGGCGCACCACCCGCCTCAACGACGCGTGGTACATGAACCACGGCCTGGGCCTGCCCAACGACAACAACCTCGTCACCGGCGACTACAACCCCCGCGCTTACCACGCCCTGTACTCGAGCACCCAGGAGGCCAACAACACCGCCTGGCGCTTCCGCCAGCCGCTGCTGCTGCTGGACAACCGGGTCTACGACAACGGGGACGCGCAGATTTATCACCGGCTGCCCAGGACGCCGTTTCAGAAGTGAGCGGATGGCTGATAGCCGAGCACAGGTCGTACGTCGTACGTCCTACGCCGTACGCAAAACGCAAAACGCAAGACGCGAGACGCAAGACGCAAAACGCCAGACGCGAGACGCCTGGTTCCCCTCTTGGCAAGGGGGGATAGCCCCTCCCCGCGCGGGGAGGGAAAGGGCAGGGTTTCTTTCACTACACGCCACGAGCCCTTGCTTTTCGCTGACGGCTTGCTGTTCCCCGCTAAACTGAGGCGTGCCCACGCCAGCTTCCGATACCGAGATCCTCTGGGACACCTGGGGAGTCCCGCACGTCTATGCCCCCGACGACGTGGGGGTTTTCTACGCCTTCGGCTGGGCGCAGGCCCAG
The DNA here is from genome assembly GCF_003574345.1 of Calidithermus terrae. Taxonomy (NCBI): domain Bacteria; kingdom Thermotogati; phylum Deinococcota; class Deinococci; order Thermales; family Thermaceae; genus Calidithermus; species Calidithermus terrae. The sequence continues at coordinate 1,023 of NZ_QXDL01000324.1, read as the reverse complement.
GCGCACGGGGACCTCCTGCTCAGGCTGTACGGGGTTGCGCGGGGGCGGGGGGCGGAGTACTTCGGGCCGAAGTACCTGCCGAGCGACCGGCTGTTGCGGCGGATGGGCATCCCGGAGCGGGCGCCGCGGTGGGCGGAGGCCCAGTCGCCGGGGATGCGGGCGAACCTCGAGGCCTTCGTGCGGGGCGTCAACGCCTTCGCCCGGGCGCACCCCGAGCACTTCGCCCGCGAGGTGCGGGGGGTGCTGCCGGTGACGGTGGAGGACCTCTTCGCCCACATCCAGCGGGTCTACTTCGTCTACCTCACGCTCGGCGGGCAGCGGCCGGCGGGGGAGCCCTTCAACGACGTGATCCCCATCCCCGACCTCCTCCCCGACGCTCCGGCGATGGGCACGGGGGTCGCGGGCTCGAACGCCTGGGCGGTGGCGGCGAGCCGCACCGAGCGCGGGCACAGCCTGCTGCTAGCCAACCCCCACCTCTACTGGGGCGACTACCACACCTTCTTCGAGGCCCACCTCAACGCGCCGGGCCTCGAGCTCTACGGCGTGGCGCAGGTGGGATGGCCGGTGCTGCGCTACGGCTTCAACCCGCGCCTGGGCTGGGCCCACACCGTCAACACCCTCAAGGGCTGGGACGCCTACGCCCTGCGGGCGGAGGGGGAGGGCTACTGGCTGGACGGGCGGTGGCGGCCTTTCGAGGTGGGGCACCAGACCCTCCGCGTGCGCCAGCCCGACGGGGGCCTGCGCGAGGAGCGGCTCGAGGTGCGCCGCTCGGTCCACGGGCCGGTGGTGGGCGAGCAGAACGGCCGCCCGGTGGCGGTGCGCTGCGTGGGGCTGGAGGTGGCCCCCATCCCCGGCGTCTTCGAGCAGTACTGGGCGATGGGCAAGGCCCACGACCTCTCCGGGTTCGAGACCGCGCTGCGCAAGCAGCAGAACGCGATGTTCAGCGTGCTCTACGCCGACGGCGAGGGCCACGTGCTGCACCTGTTCGGCGGGCTGGTGCCGCGGCGGAGGGGGGGCGACTGG
>NZ_QXDL01000323.1:0-3106 GCF_003574345.1 Calidithermus terrae | reverse complement strand
CCCCCTCGCGGGCATGCCGCCGGGTCAAGGTGCGGCCCGCACCCCCGCACACGCGGGCGCCGAGGCCCGGCGGCATGCCCGCGAGGGGGTGGCCGTAGGCCGTACCGGCTCCGCCGGTAACCTGGAGTCCCTCGGGGGAGCGGAGGACACCAAACCACAGCACCACGAACCACCCCCTGACCCCACCAATGGAAAACGTGCAAATTCGGCGGCCTCGAGCCGTTCCAAGGCGTATAAAAGGGCTATGGGTGGATCCCACTTACCCCCCTTACTGCTGGCGCTCGTAGCCGGCCTGTGGGTGGTTTGGTTCATCGGAGTAGGCCAGAACAACGACGTCGTCACCGAGGCTGCCCTCGTCGCCTTCAACCTCCTGGGCTTCTGGGCCATCAGCCGCTGGACCCGCCACCTCCCCGCCTTCCTGCGCGGCCCCTTGTTGGGCCTGGGCCTGGGCTTCCTGATCATCGGCATCGGCTACGTGCTGCTGCTGCTGGGCACCCTGGGCATGAGCGCTTTCGGCTCCGCCGCCGAGCTGATCAACCTCGCAGGGGCGCTCATCGGCATGATCTCCGCCGCCTTCATCCCCTGGGCCATGGAGCGCAGCAGCCTCGCCCCCGAAGGCCACGGCTCCCAAATCCTCATCGGCTCGGCCATCGTCGGCATCCTGCTCACCCTGGGGGTGGTGCTCGTGCGGCCCAGCGAACCCCTGCAGGTCCTCTTCCTGTTCGTCAGCCTGTTCCTGGCGACGCTGTTCATCTGGAACGCGCTGATCCTGGCCGGGGGCCGCATCGGCCGCAGCCTGCAGATCCTCAACTACAGCCTCGTCTCCATCGGGCTCTCCCGCGTGGCCTTCGTCCTGATCCCCGGCAGCCTCAGCTACCGCGTGACCGACTTCTTCTTCCTCCTCGCCCTGAGCCTCATCGTGCTGGGCAGCTTCCGGCAGGCGCCAGGGGGTAAAGGGGCAGCGGTTAGCCGTCAGTCGTAAGCGGTCAGCTCTCAGCCGTCAGCGGTCAGCGGAAGGCTCGTGGTGGAAAGACACCCCACCCCTTCCCGCGCGCGGGGAGGGTTTATCCCCCCTGGCCCCCCTTGCTAAGGGGGGAACCAGGCGTTTCGCGTCTTGCGTCTGGCGTTTTGCGTTCGGCGTCTTGCGTCTTGCGTTCGGCGTACGACGTAGGACGTACGACGCACGACTAGCGCCTTGCGTTGGGCGTTAGGCGTACGACGTAGGACGCACGACGTACGACCCCTAAGCCCGCCAAGGGGTCAGCGCCGCCTCGAGGCGGGCAAAAGTCCAGTCCAGCAGCACCGCGAGCAACGCCACCGCGACGGCGCCCTCGGTGACGAAGGCCAGGTTGCTCACGGCCAGGCCGGCCACGATGGGGACGCCCAGGCCGCCGCCGCCGATCAGGGGGGCGACCGTGGCCGTCGCCAGGATGAGCACGGCGCCGGCGCGGACGCCCGAGAGGATGACCGGGAAGGCCAGGGGGATCTCGACGCGCCACAGGCGCTGCAGGGGGGAGTAGCCCATGCCGCTGGCGGCCTCGAGCACGTCCTGCGGCACGGCCGCCAGGCCCTCGAGCGTGTTCCGCACGACGGGCAGGAGGCCGTAGAGGAACAGCGCCAGGACCGCGCCGCCCGAGCCGAAGCCCACGAAGGGCAGGGCCAGGGCCAGCACCGCCACGGGGGGGAAGGTCTGGCCGACGGTGACGAGGTTCTCGACCAGGGGCCGGAACGCCGCCCCCGAGGGCCGGGCCGCCCAGACCGCCAGCGGCAGCCCCACCAGCAGCACGGCCAGGAGCGCGGTCCCGGTGATGGCGAGGTGCTCGAGGGCCAGCTTGAGCAGGGTCTGGCGCTCGAACAGCGGGGTCTGGCCGGGGAAGAGCGCGGAGAGGGCCTGCCTCCAGAGGTCGTCGTAGGCGAACAGGCCCAGCAACGCTGCCCAGGCCAGCGCCGGGGCGATCAGCCGGTCCAGCGGGGCGCTTTGCCCGAGGGGGCGGGCTCGGGGCACGCTCACTCCTCACTCCTCCGAGGCCACCCGCAGCAGCGTCTCCAGCCGCACCTGGCCCACCGGCCGGCCCTGCGCGTCGGTCACGGCCACGCTGCGGGCCCCCTGGGCGAGCAGGGCGGAGAAGGCCTCGCGGGCCATGGCGCTCAGCGGCACCGAGGCGGCGGGGAGCTTGCCGTTGAAGGGCTCGACGAGGCCCTCGAGCGGGATGCGCGACAGGCGCAAGAGGGTGCGCGAGGGGCCGATGAAGTCGCGCACGAAGGGGGTCCTGGGCTCGCGCAGCAGGGCCTCCGGGGGGTCGTACTGCTCGACCTGCCCGTGGTTCATCAGGCAGATGCGGTCGGCGAGCTTGACGGCCTCCTCGAGGTCGTGCGTCACGAAGAGCACGGTCTTCCCCAGCCCGGCTTGCAGCTTCAGGAACTCGTCCTGCAGGCGCTCGCGGGTGGGGGGGTCCACCGCGCCGAAGGGCTCGTCCATCAAGAGCACCGCGGGGTCGGCGGCGAGCGCCCGGGCCAGCCCGACCCGCTGGGCCTGCCCGCCGGAGAGCTCGCGGGGGTAGCGGCCCGCGAAGGTGGCGGGCTCGAGGCCCACCCGCACGAGCATCTCCCGCGCCCGCGCCTCGCGCCTCGAGCGCTCCCAGCCCAGCAGGCGCGGCACCACCATCACGTTCTCGAGCACGCTCATGTGGGGGAAGAGCCCGATGCTCTGGATCACGTAGCCGATCCCCCGGCGCAGCTCCTCGGGGTTGAGGCGGCGCACGTCCTGCCCGCCCAGGTAGACGGTGCCCTCGGTGGGCTCGACCAGGCGGTTGACGGTGCGCAGCAGCGTGGTCTTGCCGCAGCCCGAAGGCCCCAGCAGCACCACCACCTGCCCGGCGGCGACCTCGAGGCTCACCCCCCGCAGCGCCTCGAAGCCTCCGTAGCGCTTGACGACGTTCTCGAAGCGGATCATCGGCCTCCCTCCAGGCCCAGCCGGCGGCGCACCACCCAGCCGGCGCCGCGCAGCGCCCCGTCGGCGAGCAGGGCCAGGGCGATCACCGGCAGCGCGCCCACGAGCACCATGTCGCCCGCCCCGCTCTGCACCCCCTGAAGGATGAAGTAGCCC
>NZ_QXDL01000322.1:0-3137 GCF_003574345.1 Calidithermus terrae | reverse complement strand
GGAGGGAAATATCCCCCCTACCCCCCTTGCTAAGGGGGGTGACAAGGCGTCTTGCGTCTTGCGTCTTGCGTACGACGTACGACGTAGGACACACGACGCACGACCCGCACCCCGCGTTCAGCACGCAACCCTCCCCCATGACATTTGTCACCGCCCGGCGCTGACCTTTGGCAATACCCCCCTCCCTCCGGCCCTGCGAGACTGCGGCCTGGGAGGGATTCATGGTTCATAGCCTCACCGACGTCGTCCACAAACCCCCGGGCCCGGCGGTGCTCGAGCGGGTTTCCAAGCATTACGGCAGCGTGAAAGCCCTCGAGGACGTGAGCCTCGAGGTGGCGCAGGGCGAGGTGCTGGCCCTTTTGGGCCCAAACGGCGCGGGCAAGACCACCGCCGTGAGCCTGATGCTGGGGCTGATGCGGCCCGGCAGCGGGCGGGTCGCGCTCTTCGGGCAGGACCCGCGAAGCCCTAGGGCGCGGCAGCGGGCCGGGGCCATGCTCCAGCTCTCCGGGGTGCCCCAGACCCTCCGGGTGCGCGAGCTGGTCGAACTCTTCCGCAGCTACTACCCCGCGCCCTTGCCCCTGGAGCGCGTGGCCGAGGCCGCGCAGCTGGGGGGCATCCTCCACCGGCTCTACGGGCAGCTCTCGGGCGGGCAGAAGCAGCGCGTCCACTTCGCCCTGGCGGTCTGCGGCGACCCCGACGTGCTGTTCCTCGACGAGCCCACGGTGGGGATGGACGTGGAGTCGCGCCGGGCCTTCTGGGCGCAGGTGCGCTCGCTGGCCCGGGCGGGCAAGACCGTCCTGCTCACCACCCACTACCTCGAGGAGGCCGACGCGCTCGCCGACCGGGTGGTGGTGCTCGACCAGGGCCGCGTGATCGCGGAGGGCACCCCGGCCGAGATCAAGGCCCGCACGGCGGGCCGCCAGATCCGGGCCGTGACCCGCCTGAGCCCCGAGGCCGTGCGCCGGTTGCCCGGCGTGACCTCGGTGCAGGCCAAGGGCAACGCCCTGCAGGTCCTGGCCGTGCGGGCCGAGCCGGTGGTGGCCGAGCTGTTGCGGCTCGACCCGGGCCTGAGCGACCTCGAGGTCACCGGCGCCGGGCTCGAGGAGGCCTTCTTGGCCCTCACCACCCCCGCCACGAAGGAGGCCGTGCGATGAACGCCCTGAGGATCTTCGCCCTCGAGGCCAAGTACGAGTTCCTCAAAAGCTGGCGGCTGCCCGTCTACTCCCTCTCCACCCTGGCCTTCCCGCTGATGTTCTACGCCATCTTCGGGCTCTCCTTCGGCAACCAGAGCGCGGGGCCGGTCAACACCGCGACCTACATGCTCGCCACCTACGGGGCCTTCGGCACCATCGGCGCGGCGCTCTTCGGCTTCGGGGTGGGGGTGGCGGTCGAGCGCGGGCAGGGCTGGATGCGGCTCAAGCGGGCCTCGCCCATGCCCCCGCTGGCCTACTTCCTCGCCAAGATCGCGCTGGCGGTGCTGTTCGGCGCCCTCATCGTGCTGGGCATGACCCTGCTGGGCACGCTGGCGGGTAAGGTCAGCCTCGAGCCCCTCACCTGGCTGCGGCTCTTCGGCGTGCTGCTGCTGGGGGTGTTCCCCTTCTGCGCGTTGGGCCTGTTCTTCGGCTACGTGCTCGGCCCCAACTCGGCCCCCGGCGTGCTCAACCTGGTCTACTTGCCCATGGCCTTCGCCAGCGGGCTGTGGGTGCCCGTCGAGGCCCTGCCCAAGGTGATCCAGAGCGTCGCCCCCTTCCTGCCGCCCTACCACTACGCCCAGCTCGCCCTGGGGACGCTGGGCGCGGGCCGCGGCGAAAACCCCTGGCTGCACGCCGGGGTGCTGGCGGGCTTCACCCTGGCCTTCCTGGCCCTGGCGCTGTGGGCCTACCGCCGCGACGAGGGCAAGACCTACGGGTGACAGCCGCGCGTGGCTCGTGGGCAGATCCACTCCTTTGCCCTGGTCGCCCAGAGCGCCGACCCCGCCACGGCCCTACAATGAACACGATGCCCAAGCCCCGAACCGCCGTCCCCGGCCTGGCCGCCCCCGCGCAGGAGGACGGCTGGGCCAAGTACGGCTACCTGGTGTACCTGGTGAGCCTGCTGCCCCAGGCGGTCTTCGACCCCGGTTTCGGGCTGCCCAGCGTCCTGATCACCCTGCTCTCGGTGGCGGCGTTCCTCCCGCTGTACCTGCGCGGCTGGAAGAGCCGGGACGGGCGCTTGCTGGCCTACGCCTGGGCCATCTTCGGGCTGGGGGTGGCGGTCACGCCGTTCAACGGGGGCGCGGGGGTCTACTGGGTCTACGCCGCCGCGGCGGTGGCCGGGCTGCAGCCGGTGGCGAAGGCCCGCCGGATGGTGGGGCTGTTCACGCTGCTGGCCGCGCTCTGGGCCCTCGCCCTTCCCCTGCTCCTGGGCACCCCCTGGCCGCAGGGCAGCGCCTACTTCTTCCCGGCGGTGTTCTTCACCGCCTTCATCGGCCTGCTCAACGCCTCGACCCTCGAGCGCGAACGTTACCAGCGCCAGTTGGTGCAGGCCGCCGAGGAGAACCAGCGCCTGGCGGCCGTCGCCGAGCGCGAGCGCATCGCCCGCGACCTGCACGACCTGCTGGGCCACACCCTCTCGGTCGTCACCCTCAAGGCCGAGCTCGCCGCCAAGCTCGCCGAGCGCGACCCGGCTCGAGCCGCCCGCGAGATGCGCGAGGTCGAGCGGATCAGCCGCGAGGCCACCGCCCAGGTGCGCGAGGCGGTGCAGGGCTACAAGGCGCGGGGCCTGCAGGGCGAGCTCGCCGGGGCCAGGCTGGCCTTGGGCGCCGCCGGGATCCGCTTCGAGTACTACGCCGAGCCCCTCGCCCTCTCCCCCACCCAGGAGACCGTGGTCGGCATGGCGTTGCGCGAGGCGGTGACCAACGTGATCCGCCACTCGGGCGCCGCCCGCTGCGCCGTGCGGCTGCTAAAGGGAGCAGACCGCGTCGTCCTCGAGGTCGAGGACGACGGCAGGGGCGGCGTGCTCGAGGAAGGCTCGGGCCTGCAGGGGATGCGCCGGCGGGCCGAGGCGCTGGGGGGCGGCCTGGAGTACAGCGGCGACGGCGGCACCCGGCTGCGCCTGTGGCTGCCCGCGGCCGACCCCGGGCGTGCCCTCCCCCCGGC
>NZ_QXDL01000321.1:0-3163 GCF_003574345.1 Calidithermus terrae | reverse complement strand
TGTTTACCCCCCTTAACAAGGGGGGCTGGGGGGGATAAACCCTCCCAGCCCGCGGGCAGGGCCGGGGGGGGTTGAACCACGAGCCGCGAGCTTTTCGCTGATGGCTGAAAGCTGATAGCTGATAGCTGACCGCTTAATTTCCCCTCTTCACCCCGACGCCGCCTCGTGGGTCGTGCTCGAGCGCAGCACGGAGCGCAGGAGCGAGCGGAGGTGGCGGCTTTCGAAGGGCTTGGGGATGACGTGGTCCACCTTGGAGATCTCGGCGGTGACGCGGGTGCGGTCGTCGTGCTCGCTGACCAGCACCAGCACCGGCACGTCGCGCAGGCGGCGGGTCATTTTGAGGCGGCCGGAGACCGAGAAGGCGTCGGGGGTGAGGCCCTCGTCGAGCAGCAGCAGCCTGGGGACGCTCTCGCGCAGCAGGGTCATGGCTTCTTGGGGGGTGCCGAAGAATTGGGCTTTGAATCCTTCCTGCTCGAGCACCATCTCGAGCAACGCGCGAATGGTGGCGTTGGGCGTGATGATGACGGCAACAGGCGATTGCGCGACTTCCATGAAACGAGCCTAGGCGATGGCCGCTAGCCCGGCGGTGAAATTTGACCAAATTTTAAGGAACGGCCTGGCGGGCCGTTCCTCGAGGTGGCTGGGGCACGTGGACTCGAACCACGACCGACGGTTCCAAAGGAGGCCAAAGACTACCCGGACGGCTACGGCTACCTACGGATAAGCCCTTGCTTATCGGCAAAACAGCGAGTGTGTTTCCGGCTACTTTCGGCCCCCAACGGGGTCATAAACCGTAGAATCACCGTAGAACAACCGTAGAGTTTTTGGACTCTGCGCAAGGTGCTAGACTCAATAAGAAAACCCCGGCACGTGGCCGGGAGCCCTTCGGTGGACTCTCTACTTTACCACGTGCCGGGCAGGGGGAGTCAAGCCGTGGCACGTGGCAGACAGCACATAACCACCCCCGAGTGGCGGCTAGAGGAAGACCGGCTGCACTTCCTCGCGGTGCTTGCGGTGGAGTACCCCGACCGCTTCACCGACCCCGACCCCTGGAGAATCTGGCCCGCGCTGGGACAGACCGGAGAGCCGCCGGGTTGGTTTGAGGAGATCATTGACCATTACTGCGGGGCCTGTCACAACCCGGCTGAGGTGCTGGCGACACACACCCGGCTGGAGCCAACGAGCGGCTTTCTCCGCGCCCCCGTGCTACCCCCACTCGAGCCCCTGCCCAACGAGACCGAGGAAGCCTTCCTCGAGCGGGCTCGAAAGTACTTCCGCAATTGGCGGGAGGCCCACCTAAAGGCCGGGGCTGTAGTGGATGAGTGGCCTCAACGCTTGGAGCATCTGCGCTGGCTGGCCTGGAACCTGGTTGAAGGGCTGGGAGCGGGTCGCATCGCTGAAAGGCTCGCCGAGAGGGGCGAGGCTGTGTTGGATGTAAGGAGCGTGGAGAGGGCGCTAGCAAAAGCCCGCGAACGCTTGAAGTTGTGACCAGCTCATAGCAGGGCGGGGGCGACACTTTCACCCCCGCTGAAAATGCCGTGGGCAAGTGCGGATGTGTGCGCCACCATGCGGCTATGCACACACCACTGCTGTACACGGTAAGCGAGCTACGTGCGCTGATCGGGCATGAGCGCCTGGGGCGTGATGTGGCCTACCAGCTGGCCCGCCGCTACGGGGTGCGGCTGGGAAAGCGCCTGCTAGTACCCCGCCGCGTTGTTGAGGCCCTGCTCGAGGGCCGCCTGGAAGAGTTGCACCCCGCCGGGGTGGGCGGGGCCTAGGGAGGTGGGGGATGCGACGCTATGGATATTATAGCGCTTTGTTGGCTCGCTTGCTAGCCCGCCTGCCCTGGCCAGCCCTGATGTGGCTGCTGGCTGTGACCAATCGCGCCGTGGATGCGCGGCTGCACGCGGAGGATCGCTGATGCTGCCCCTCCGCGTGCCCCCCGCCCTGCGGGAGCTATCCCAGTGGGTGGTGTGGCGGGTTGAAAATCGCGAAGGTAAAGCCACGAAGGTGCCCTACCAGCCCAACCCTGCCCGGCTCGTCCGGGCTAGCACGGGTAACCCGAGCACCTGGGGATCGCTCGAAAACGCCTTGCAGGCCCTGCAAGGCCACAAGTTGGAGGGGCTGGGCTTCGTGTTCGCCCCTGGTGGGGGCGTCGTTGGGGTTGATCTGGACTGGAAGGGGTACGAGGGGCAAGGCGTACCCCTTGAAGCACAAACCATCGCGGATAGGCTCAACAGCTACACCGAGTGGAGCCCGAGCCGCAAGGGGTGCCATATCCTGCTGCGTGGCAGCCTGCCCCAAGGCACCCCCCACCGCAAACAACTAGCCCCCGGCGTGGAGCTGGAGGTGTACGACCGAGGCCGCTACTTCACGGTCACGGGGAGGCACTGGGCCGGCTACCCCGACGACCTCCAGGAGCGCCAAGCCGAACTCGAGGCCCTGCTGGCCGAGCTGTTCCCCCCGGCACCAATGCCCGGCCCCCAACCTGTGGCCGGGCTCGAGCTGTCCGATAGCGAGGCCCTGGAGACCCTATTTCGGCTGGTACCCAGGGCCCGCCCCCTGTGGGAGGGGAATACCTCCGAGCACGGAGGCGACCACAGCCGGGCGGATATGGCCCTGGCCTCTTTCCTCATGTGGATCACCGGCAACGATGAGGCTCGAGCAGACCGGCTGTTCCGACAGTCTCGGCTATACCGCCCCAAGTGGGATGAGCGCCACGCCGGGGATGGCCGCACCTACGGCCAGATGACCCTTCAGAAGGCCCGCGCCCTCGAGCCCTACACCCCCCGCGCGGCTGGCCGCTTGAGCACCGGCACCACCGGGGCCACGGAGGGGCAACCCTCCGCCTGCCCGCTGGACGGGTTGAGCGGTGGGGGGTTCGTGCTCACCGGCTACCCGCGCTATCGGGTGCGGGCCGGAGCGATCGAGGCCGGGAAGCTGGAGCGGGAGCAGGTGGTGTACTACCGCCTGGCCAACCTCGCCGCCGTGATCACGCGCGAGGTGGCCCGCACCGACGGGGTGCACAGCGAGATTCTGTTTGAGCTGGAGGGCTACGCCGGCCCGCGCCCCCTCCCCCTCGCCCGCGTGCGGGCCTCGGAGTTTGCCGGCATGGGCTGGGTGGTGCGGGAGTGGGGGGCCGGGGCGGTGGTCACGCCGGGGC
>NZ_QXDL01000320.1:0-3169 GCF_003574345.1 Calidithermus terrae | reverse complement strand
GCTTGGGCTGTCCCGCCCAGGCCGGGGTGTGCGGCCCGCGCGGGAGGGGGTGGGCGGGGGTCGTCAAAGCACGGCACCGCCAACCGCCCCCTCCCCCACCCGAAAGCCGGCCTCGAGACCAGGGCCCTCAACCCAGCACCTGGTTCTTGCCCTGCTGCTTGGCCTGGTACAGCGCGTCGTCGGCGCGGTTGAGCAACTCGTCGAGGGACTGCTGGGAGCCGTGCTGGGAGGCCAGGCCCATGCTCACGGTCACGGGGATGGAGAAGCCCGCCGCCTCGATGGGGTGCTCGGCCACCACCCGGCGCAGGCGCTCGGCGACCTCGAGGGCCTGCGTGCGGTTGGTCGCGGGCAGCAGCAGCACGAACTCCTCGCCCCCGTAGCGGGCGAACACGTCCTCTTGGCGCAGTTGCGGCACGCAGCGGCGGCAGACCTCGGCGAGCACTGCGTCGCCGGTGAGGTGGCCGTAGCGGTCGTTGATGAGCTTGAAGTCGTCGAGGTCGAAGATGAGGATCGACAGGCCCTTGCCCTGCCCCGACTCGGCCAGGCGGCGCTCGGCGACGTGCATGAAGTGGCGGCGGTTGTAGGTCTGGGTCAGCTCGTCGGTGATGGACAGCCGGTGCAGGTCCTCGCGGATGCGCTCGAGCTGCTGGATGAGCCGTAGCTGGAGCGTGCTGAACAGCGGCGCCACGATGCAGGGCACCAGGATGGCGATGCGCACGCCGCTGGAGTCGAGGCGCCAGCCGTTGAGCGCGAGGGTCATCAGCACCGAGACCACCACCGAGGCCAGGGTGAGCAGGGCCACCGTGGGCCACAGGCCGAAGCGTTTGAGAAAGGCGCGGAACATTGGCGTTACCCTGACCCGGCGGTTACGGCATCACCGCCACTGTAGCGCAAGCCTCGAGAACTCGCCCGGTTTAAGACCAGAAAAAGGGGGGAAGCGTTTCCCCCCGGTGTATGAGCCTGGTCTATGTTCAGCCCCAGGTGAAGAAGGCCGGCACGAACTCGTAGGCCGGGCCCGCCCTGCGGATGTAGCCCGTGGCGGGCCAGGGGAAGTGGTAGCCCACCACCATGTGCCGCTCCGCCGCGGCACGGGCGAACATCTCGGCGCGGGTCTTGACCACGAGCTCCTTGTCGGCGTCGAAGCCCAGGTAGTGCTCGGGGAAGCGCAGCGACAAGATCCAGTGCCCGGCCGCGTCGCCGTAGTGCACGAGGGTGTTGGAGCCCGAGGCCACCGTCACCGCCATGTGGCCCACGGTGTGGCCCGGCGTGGCGACGGCGGTGAGGCCCGGCGCGATCTCCTGGTTGGCCTTGAGCAGGGTGAAGCGGTCCTTGAGGGCGGCGAGGTTGGCCGGGGGCGTGGCCTGGCTGAGCCAGAAGCCCATCTCCGTCTCCCCGATGAGGTGGCGGGCGTTGGGGAAGGTGGGCTGCCCGCTGGTGATGAGGCCGCCGATGTGGTCGCCGTGGCCGTGGGTGATGAACACGGTGTCGATGTCGGCGGGCTTGTAGCCGGCGTTGGCGAGGTGGGTCAGCAGCAGGCCCGCCTGGCCCCCGCGCCCGGTGTCGATGAGCACCTTGTTTCGGCCGGTGTCCACGAGCATGGGGTTGAAGTTGTTGATGAAGCGGTTAGGGTCGATGAAGTGCTCCCGCAGGGCCTGCTCGAACTCGGCCTGCTTGCCCGGGTTGGCGCCCCAGTTGGGGAAGGTGGCCCCCGGCGGGGTCTGGCCGTCGGAGAGCACGACCACCGTGAAGTCGCCCAGCTTGAAGCGGTAGAAGCCCGCCCCGTTGGGCAGCGCACCCCCGGCCGGGGCCTGCGCCTGGCCCAGCGCGGTTCCGGCGGCCAAAAGGCCGGTGGCTCCGGCCAGCTTGAGGGCTTCACGACGGGAAATGCCTGTGCCTTTGCTCATGCCTACCTCCTCCGAATCGGTGCGGCTCGAGCGGTCTGCCGAATGACGGGACGGGCGACGCGGGCACGACCGCCCTCCCACAGCCGGTTTTGCCGCCGGGGTGAGCGGCAAGGCCGGAGCGAACCGCGACAAGGATACGCGGGAATTTATACCGCCGGATTCAGGGGCGAAACCGCGCCCCGCCCCACATTTCGGCTCTAACGAGCCTCTCACCCGCCCAGGGTGCGGCGGGCCTCCCCGGCGTGGACGTGGGCCTGGCGCAGGGGCTCGGGCAGGCGGGTCTTGCCCAGCAGCGAGCGCACGAACTCGAGCGCCCCCTCCAGGCTCACCCGGTGCCCCGGCGAGACCACGAGGGGCTGCACGCCCTCCCTCGAGCGCAGCAGCCAGCCCACCGGCCCCTCCCGCCCCAGCAGCCGCACCGCGCTCCCGGCCGCCCGGGGCAGCTCGGCCTCGGGCCGGCCGTAGAGCAGGGTCTTCCCCACCCCCACGCTGGGGAGGTCGAGGTGCACCCCCAGGTGCGAGGCGATCCCGAACGCCCGGGGGTGCGCGATGCCCATGCCGTCCACCAGCAGCATCTCGGGCCGCCGGCTGAGCCGGCCCAGCGCCGCCAGGTAGCTCGGCGCCTCGCGGAAGGAGAGGAAGCCCGGGATGTAGGGGAAGAGCTCGGCCTCGGGCACGCTGGCCGTGGCGACCTCGAGCACCCTCCCCTCCTGCCGGTCCCACAGCACCGCCGCCGCCACCGAAGCCCCCTGCACCTTGGAAAAACGCGTAGGGTGCGAAGCGTCGAGCGCCGCCAGATACCGCACCACGGACAGCTCACCCTCCAAAATCACCCGGTCGCGCAGCGCCCTCTGGATGGCCGCCGCCTCCCGCACGCCGGCCGGCCGGGGAAAAGGGGCGGGCTCGAGCGGCTTCACGGCCTGCGAACACAGCCGAAAACCGGCTCCCGGGAAGCCTCACGAACCGATGCACCGAAACCGTAGGACGCCATCCCCGGTAGCTTAGCCCAGGCCCTCGAGGCCAAAGGAGACGCCGGGCAGGATCGGGGGTCCTGTGCTGGGTGCTAGAGCGTCGTGCGTTGTACGTCCTACGTCGTACGCAAAACGCCAAACGCTAAACGCAAGACGCCCCATCGGGGTTAAGCGTCCACTGGGGTTGTGCCCGCCCCACAAGCCAACTACAGCCCCACGCCCCAGGGGACACCCGCTCGGTGGTTACTGCCGTGCCCCGGCCGGGGTGTGCGGCCCGCGCGGGAGGGGGTGGGC
>NZ_QXDL01000032.1:0-25704 GCF_003574345.1 Calidithermus terrae | reverse complement strand
GACGAGGCTGACGACCCCGCGCCCGCCGCTGTTCTCGTTGCCGACGGGGCGGGCGGTCTCGAGCAGCGCCTGCTGGACGGTGCCCCCCGGGGTGCCCGGCCGGGCCGACAGCAGCAGCGCCGCGCCGCCCGCCACCAGCGGGGTGGCCATCGAGGTGCCGCTCATCGACATGTAGCCGCCGCCCGGCACCGCCGAGACGATGCCCACCCCGGGGGCCACCAGGTCGGGCTTGCTCAGCACGCGGTTGTAGGGGTAGCCCCACAGCACCGGGCCCCGGCTGCTGAAGGAGGCCACCTGGTCGCCCTCGTCGGTGGCGCCCACGCCCAGCGCGTCGGGGAGGTTGGCGGGGGAGGCGGTGGTCTCGGCGCCGGGGCCGTAGTTGCCGATGGCGTAGACGCCCACGATGCCCAGCGACTTCACCCGCTCGACGATGGTGGCGAACTCGGGCCAGGTGCCCTCCACCGCCAGCGACAGCGAGAGCACCTGCACCCCCTGGTCGATGGCCCACTGCATCCCGCCGATGATCTGGGCCAGCGTGCCCCCGCCGTCGGGCAGCACCAGCGCCGAGACGATGCGGGCGTCGGGCGCGGCGCCCACCTCGTTGCCCACGATCAGCCCGGCGGTGTGGGTGCCGTGGGTGTCGGTGTCGCGGGGGCTGGCGGGGGAGGCGTTGCCCTCGCTGTCGACCACGGCGAAGGCCGCGACCTTGCCGGCGAGGGCCGGGTGGCTCGCGTCGACGCCGGTGTCGAGGTGCCCGATCCTCACCCCCTGCCCGCGGTACCCCGCCGCCCAGAGCTGGGTGGCGCCGATGCGCTCGAGCGCCCACCTCGAGCCCCCCGGCGCGCTGCTGCCCTGCACGCGGGGCCGCGGGATCTGCACCCGGCGGTTCTCGTAGACCCGCCGGACGCCGGGGGTGTTGGCGAGGGCGGCCACGGCGTTGGCCGGCAGGCGCACCAGGAAGCTCTGGTTGAGCCAGAAGCCCTTGAGGGGCCGGACCTTGAGCTTGAGCTTCTGCACCTCGAGCTGCTGCTTGAGCGCGCCCAGCAGGCCCTGCCGGGCCTGGCCGGGGGGCAGGCCCCCCTGCTCCATCTCGACGATGACCTCGACGGTGCCGCCTTGGGCCAGCCGCTGCCGGAGCTTCTCGTCCACCTTATTCTGGGCAAGGCCCAACGTGCACAGCGCGGCGGCCAGCACGAGAAGAATCTTCCTCATGAGGCCAGGGTAGCCGAGGGAGATATGGGCCGCTTAGGGATATCCTTTAGCGCGGCTTACCGTGGGCTCACGCGGCTCCAATGCAGCCGGGGAGGCGTAAAGCCCCCTCCCCGAGCCCCGTGCTTGACTCTCCAGCTGCTAGAGACTTTACCCTGCCTCTCGGCCGGGGCCTGGGGCCCCGGGCATAAACCCCACGAGGTGAGGGCGATGAACACGGCAACGACGGAATTACGCCCCGGCGGGGTGGTGGACTCGCTGCTGCACCCCCTGGCGCAGGAGGTTCGCGGGCTGCTGCGGCACCCGCAGCGCGACGCCGCGGACCGCTCCATCCTGATCGACGACGAGGAGAACATCCTGCAGGCCCTGCGGGCGGGGGTGCGGCTCGAGCGCCTGTTCCACGCGGGCGAGGAGACCCCCTCCGAGGGGCTGCTCCGGGCCTTGCCCCCGGGCGTCGGCGTCTACGAGGTCGCCCGCCGCACCTGCAAGAAGCTCTTCGACAACGACAAGGTCTCCCGCCTCTTCGCCGTCGCCCGAGCCCCCGCCCCGGTGCGGCTGGAGGACCTGGACAGCCTCGGGGGCGACGTGGTGGTGCTCGACGGGCTGGGGATCGCGGGCAACGTCGGGGCCATCGTCCGCACGGCGGCCGCCCTGGGCGCGGGGGCGGTGGTGCTGCTCAATTCCGAGGCCGCCGACGTCTACGACCGGCGCCTGATCCGCGCGAGCCGGGGGAACGTGTTCTCGCTGCCGGTGGTCAAAGCCCACACCGGGCCCTTCCTGGCCTTCTGCCGCGCCCGGGGCTTGCCCCTCCTCGTGGCCACGCCCCGGGGGGAGGCCCCGGTCGGGCGCCTCGCGGCGCTGCCCCGGCCGCTGGCCCTGGCCTTCGGCAACGAGCTCGAGGGCTGTTCGCCCGCCCTCGAGGCGGCGGCGCGCTTCCGGGTGCGCATCCCCACCGACCCGCGGGTGGAGTCCCTCAACGTCTCGGCCGCGGCGGCCATCGCCCTCTTCCACCGGATGCCGGGGGCGGGGAGCGTTGAGCTGTGAGGCGGCCCCGGCGTGGGTGGGTCATGCCGGACTCGAAAAGACAATCCTCCGATCCGAAGACCCTCAGGGGCTATCTTTTTGAACCCTAGAGCGCTGCCTTCGGCCGGCCCGGCCGAAGGGGGTATCATAAGAAATCCGCTCGATCTGTTCTTACTTTTTGGGGCCCCCGCCCGAAGCGCTGCAACTCGAAGCGGTCGTAACAGATGAGCTTTTGCTCGCGCTTAGCGGAACGCTTCGGGTGGGGTTCATATCACCCCTCGAGCTCGACGACCTCGGCCCTCGGCCCGCCTTCGCCCAGGCGCAGCCAGCCCACGCTCACCGGCAGGCGGAAGCGCCTCGGGCCCGCGCTCCCCGGGTTGACGTAGAGCACCCCGGCCCGCTCGAAGACCGCCGGCCGGTGCGTGTGGCCGCTCAGCACCACGCCCACGCCCGCGGCGGCGGGCTCGAGGTCGAGCGTGTCGAGGTCGTGGAGCAGGTAGATCAGGGTTCCCCCGGCCTCCACGAACTCGCTCCCGGGGAGCCGGGCGGCCCAGCCGCCCCGGTCCACGTTGCCCCGCACGGCCCTGACCGGGGCGAGGCGGGCGAGGGCCTGGAGGACGCCCTCCGCGCCCACGTCCCCGGCGTGGAGGATGAGGTCGGCGCCCGCGAGGGCCTCGAGGGCCTGCGGGCGCAGGAGTCCGTGGGTGTCGGAGATCAGGCCGACCTTCACGCTTTACTGGCGGGTCTTGCCGTCGTAGGTCAGCAGCGGGCCGTAGAGCTGGGGCCGGCGGTCGCGGAAGAAGCCCATCCCGGCGCGGAAGGCGCGGGCCTTGGCGAAGTCGAGGTCGGCGTAGAGGACGCCCTCCTCGCCGGCGCCGAACTCGGCGATCTTGTTGCCCATGTAGTCGCTGATGAAGCTGTGGCCGTAGAAGGTCTGCTGGCGGCCCTCGATGGTCTCGGTGCCCACGCGGTTGGGGGCGGCGAGGTAGACCACGTTGCTCACCGCGTGGCCGATCATGGCCCGCTGCCACATGTCCTTGGTGTCGATGCCCCCGGCCTCCTCCGGCTCGGAGCCGATGGCGGTGGGGTAGAGCAGCAGGTCGGCGCCCAGCAGGGCCATGGCGCGCGCGGCCTCGGGGTACCACTGGTCCCAGCACACCCCCACCCCGACGGTGCCGTGGCGGGTGTTCCACACCTTGAAGCCGGTGTCGCCGGGGTTGAAGTAGTACTTCTCCTCGTAGCCGGGGCCGTCGGGGATGTGGCTCTTGCGGTAGACGCCCATCAGGCTGCCGTCGGCGTCGAGCATGGCCAGGCTGTTGTAGTGCGCCTGCCCGCAGCGCTCGAAGAAGCTGACGGGCAGCACCACGCCGAGCTCCTTGGCGAGGGCCTGGAAGCGCGGCAGGAAGGGGTGGCCCTCGACGGGATTTGCCAGGCTGAAGAATTCCTCGCGCTCGAGCTGGCAGAAGTAGAGGTTCTCGAAGAGCTCGGGCAGGAGCACGATGTCGGCGCGGTTGGCGGCGGCCTCGCGGATGAAGCGCTCGGCCTTGGTGAGGTTCTCCTCGAGCACCTCGCTCATGCTCATCTGTACGATGGCGAGTTTGGGCACGTTCAACCTCCTTCCCAGATCCGGCCCACGGGCTGCTGCTGGGTCACGCAGTGGAAGGCCCCGCCCCCCGTGATGAGGTTGCGGGCCATCAGGCCGATCACCTGGCGCTCGGGGAAGACCTTGCGCAAGATCTCCAGCGCCCGCTCGTCGTTGGGGTCGCCGTAGACGGGCACCAGCACCGCGCCGTTGGCGACGTAGAAGTTGGCGTAGGTAGGGGGCAGGCGGGTGCCCTCGAGGTAGAGCGGGTTCTTGGGCAGCGGCAGCCGGACGATCTGGAAGGCCCCTAAGCTCTCCAGGATCTCGAGGTTTTCCTGCAAGGGCCGGTGGTTGGGGTCGGACGCGTCCTCGCACACCGCCGTCACGATGACCTCCTCCCGCGCGAAGCGGGTGATGGTGTCCACGTGCCCGTCGGTGTGGTCGCCCTCAAGCCCCTCCCCCAGCCAGACCACGGTGTGGATGCCCAGGTAGTCGCGCAGGTAGCCCTCGAGGTCTTCCTCGTCGAGGGTGGGGTTGCGCTTGGGCGAGAGCAGGCACTGGCGGGTGGTGAGGCACACCCCCTGGCCGTTGACCTCGAGGCTCCCCCCCTCCATCACGACCCCCGCGCGCCAGAGCTTGCCGCCCAGGATGCGGGCCATGTGGCCGGGGATCTGGTTGTCGAGCTGGGCCGGGTACTTCTCCCCCCAGCCGTTGAACTCCCAGTCGGTGAGCGCGACCTCCTCCCCCCGCCTCACGAAGATCGCCCCGCTGTCGCGCAGCCACAGGTCGTTGTGGGGGACGCGGTGCAGGGTGACGTTGCCGCTCTTGAGCCGCGCCTTCGCGTCGGCCTCGGACTCCTCGTCGGCCACGATCAGGTGCACCGGCTCGAAGCGGGCCAGCGCGTCCACGAAGGCCGCGAACTCCTGGCGCACGGGCTCGAGGTAGCCCGCCCACTGCTCCTCGTCGTGAGGCCAGGCCGTCCAGGTCGCGGCGTGCGGAGCCCACTCGGCGGGCATGGCGAAGCCGAGGGCTCGGGGGGTGAGGGTCTTCTCCACAAGTTCACAATCCTAGCACACCCGCATGAGCAAAGGGTCAGCAAACGGACAGGGAATTGGCGGGGGCAGGAGGTAGGGAGTGGCCGGCCCCTTGTCAAAGGTCTGGGGTCAAGGGTCGAGGGCCAAAGCATTTCGCACCTTGCGTTTTGCGTCTCGCGTTTCGCGTTAGACGTACGACGTACGACCCCCTTACCGGCTCGACTCGCTCGCCTGCCCCATCCCCCCGCTCGCCACCTGGTCGTCGGAGAGGTAGTCGGCCCAGGTCTCCAGGTGCCCCACGTCGCCGACGGTGAGGGCGCTGCCCTCGGGGTAGATGAGGCGGGTGATGGAGGTGTTCTGGATGTGGAACTTGCGCCAGGCGAGGCCCTCGAGGCCCAGCACCACCTTGAGCGCGGCCCGGATCACCCCGCCGTGGGCCACGGCGATGAAGCGGCCCTCGGGCAGCTCGCGCAGGAAGCCCTCCACCCGGCAGGCCACGTCGGCCATGCTCTCGCCGCCGGGGCGGGGGGTGTTCCAGGGGTCGGCGCTCACGGCGCGGTAGTAGTCGGGGAACTCGCGCTTGATCTCCTCGTGGAGCTTGTTCTGCAGCTTGCCCACGTCGATCTCGCGCAGGCGGGGCTCGAGCCAGAGGTCGAGGCCCAGGTTCTCGGCGATGGGCCGCGCGGTCTGCAGGGCGCGGGAGAGGTCGGAGGTGTAGAGCGCGTCGAAGGCGAGCTGGCTGTTCTTCAGGCGCTCGGCCACCCGGAAGGCCTGCGCGATGCCCTTGGGCGATAGCGGCACGTCGAGCTGGCCCTGGAGCCTACTCTCCGCGTTCCAGGCGGTCTCGCCGTGACGGATCAGCCAGATTTCGGTCATAGGCTAGGTCAGGCGCGCTCTACCCCACCGTCACGCCCCGGCCCTCGAGCGTCTGCCCTACACGATACCCCAGGCCCAGGCACTCCAGGGCGGGGGTCGCCTCACTTTCCGCGACCACCACCAAGTAGCCCAGCCCCATGTTGAACACCCGGAACATCTCCTCCTGCGCCACGTTCCCGGCCTGCTGGATCAGGCGGAAGAGGGGCGGGACGGGCCAGGTGCCCGGCTCGACGCGGGCCCCGACGCCCTCGGGCAGCACCCGGGGCAGGTTCTCGTAGACCCCGCCGCCGGTGACGTGGGCCATGGCCCGCACCTCGATCCCGCTGTCGAGCAGGCGCGAGACGGGCTCAAGGTAGCTGTGGTGGGGCTCGAGCAGCGCCTCGCCCAGGCTGCGGCCCAGCTCGGGGCGGGGCTGCTCGAGGTCCCAGCCCTCGAAGACCTTGCGGGCGAGGCTGTAGCCGTTGGTGTGCAGCCCGGAGGAGGGCAGGGCCAGGATCACGTCGCCAGGCCGGACTTTGGAGCCGTCCACCACGCGCTCGCGCTCCACCACGCCCACGATGGTGCCCACTAAGTCCAGGCCGCCGGGGTGGTACACCCCCGGCATCTCGGCGGTCTCGCCGCCCAGCAGGGGCATCCCGGCGGCCTTGCAGGCCTCGGCCAGTGACTCCAGCACCGCGCCCAGCACCTCAGGCTCGAGGCGGCTGCTCGCCACGTAGTCCAGGAAGAACAGCGGCTTGGCCCCCTGCACCAGCAGGTCGTTGACGCAGTGGTTGACGATGTCGAAGCCCAGACCGCCCCAGCGCCCGGTCTGGGCGGCCAGCACGGTCTTGGTGCCCACCCCGTCGGTGGAGGCCACGAGCACCGGCTGCTTCATCCCTTGCAGCCTTCGGGCGTCGATCATGCCCCCGAAGGCCCCGATGCCCGCGAGCACCTCGGGGGTGTAGGTGGACTTGATGCGGGCGGCGGCGGCCTTGAGGGCGCCCGCCTTGCGGTCGATGTCTACCCCGGCGTCTTCGTATTTCATGTTGTCCCTCGTCCAGGCCGGCTCAGGCCAGTTGCACGCCGATGGCCTCGGCCAGCAGTTGGCGCACCACGTCGGGCTTGGCGGTGCCCTTGCTCTCCTTCATCACCTGGCCCAGCAGCGCGTTGATGGCCTGGAGCTTGCCGTCTTTGATCTGCTGCACCACGGCCGGGTTGGCGGCCACCACCCGCTCGACCAGCGCCCGGATGGCCCCGGTGTCCACCACCACCCGCAGGCCGCGCTCCTGCACGAGCTGTTCGGGGTCGGCGCCCTCCATCACCTCGGGGAGGAGGTTCTTGGCGACGCGGCTGGTGATCTCGCCCTTCACGAACAGCCCCACCAGGCGGCCTAGGTGCTCGGGGGTGAGGCGGGTATCCTGGATCTCGAGCCCCCGCTCGTTGAGGTAGCCGGCCACGTCGGCGTTGAGCCAGTCGGCCAGCTTTTGGGGCTCGCCGCCGTACACCGCCAGCGCCTCGTCGAAGAAGCGGGCCAGCGAGGCGTTATAAGCCAGGATCTCGGCGTCGTACTCGCGCACGCCGCTCGCCACGTAGCGGGCGAACTTCTGCGCGGGGAGCTCGGGCAGGGCCGCGCGCAGGCGCTCGAGCCAGGCCGCGTCCACCACCACGGGGGGCAGGTCGGGCTCGGGGAAGTAGCGGTAGTCGGACTCGCCCTCCTTCAGGCGCATCACGTAGGTCTTGCCCCCGCCCTCGTCCCAGCCCAGCGTGGCCTGCTCGACCCGGCGGCCCTGCCGCAACAGCTCGGTCTGGCGCTTGATCTCGTACTCGAGCGCCCGCTGCACGCTCCGGAAGGAGTTGAGGTTCTTGATCTCGACCTTGGTGCCCAACGCCTCCCCCCGCCGCCGCACCGAGACGTTGACGTCGGCGCGCATCTTGCCCTCCTCGGGGTTGGCGTCGGAGACGCCTAGGGTCTGGGCGATGGAGCGGACGTGGCTCAGGAAGGCGCGGGCCTGCTCGGGGGTGCGGATGTCGGGCTCGGTGACCATCTCGATCAAGGGCGAGCCGGCGCGGTTGAGGTCGATGAGCGAGCAGTCGCCGAAGTCGGGGTGCAGCGACTTGCCCGCATCCTCCTCGAGGTGCACCCGCTTGATCCCCACACGGGCCCCGGCGACCTCGAGCCAGCCGTGCTCGGCGATGGGCAGGTCGTATTGGGAGATCTGGTAGTTCTTGGGCATGTCGGGGTAGAAGTAGCTCTTGCGGTGAAACTGCGTCCAGGGCGCGATGCGGCAGTTAAGCGCCAGCCCGAAGAGGATGCCGTACTCCACCGCCTTGGCGTTGGCGACGGGCAAAACCCCCGGCAGCCCCAGGTCCACGGGGTGTACGTGCGTGTTGGGCTGTGCGCCGAAGTACCCCGCCGGAGCAGGCGAGAACATCTTGGTCCTGGTCTTGAGGTGCAGGTGGACTTCGAGCCCCACCACCGCTTCAAAATCCGACATACCGCTTCATTATAGGCACAGCCGTTAGCAAGCCGCTTCCAGCCCTCAGCGGGGGCCCGTGATCCGTCGAGGGCCAAGGCGTTTTGCGTTTTGCGTCTCGCGTCTTGCGTCGTACGTCTTACGTCTTACGTCTTGCGTTTGGCGTCTCGCGTAGGACGTACGACGTACGGTACCAGGCGCCCGACGTACGACCCGCGCCCGGCTATCGACCCTCGACAACCCACCCTAACTCGCCGCCCCCTGCGCGTCGTTCGTGATCGCCACCCAGTACGGCACCTGCAGCCGCTGCCCTTTCACCTTGAGGCCGTCCTGGAGCTCGACGGTGAGGGCGGGGAACTGCGCCTCGAGGCCCGTGGGGAGGTGTTGCTCGGTCAGGGAGCGCACCTGGCGGTCGAACCACTTGCGCCCGGGGCCGTGCCAGCTCCCGCTGGCGAACTTGCGGGGCTCGCCGTTGAAGTGGGGGGAGATGTGGTAGAGCTCGTGGACGAGCACCTCCAGGCGCTCGCGGGGCTCGAGGGTCCAGAAGCGGGTCCAGGCGAAGGCCAGGATGTAGCGGGCCTCGAGGCCCGCCTCGGTGAGCACGGGGGTGAGGCGGTACCAGCGCTTGCGGATGCGCCGGATCTGGGTGGGCAAAGGGTAGCAGCGGGCGTAGGTGAGCACGCGCTGGGCTTTGCGGGAGTAGAACAGGGCGAACTGCACGCGGTGCACGTCAACGTGCTGGAGGTCAGGCACCCGGCGGCAGACCTCGGCGGCGGCCTCGCGCAACCCCTGGCTGAGGTCGAGGCGGTGGGCGGGTTCGGTCATGAGGATTCTTCGCGGCATGGGGTTGCTAAACAGCTTGAGGGCTCGAGGCCGGGGGTGCGGTGACCTCTGTGACAAAGCCCCTGAGAAGTCCTTAAGCCTGTGTTCACGAGGTTAAACGCCCCGTGGCCGTCCCCAGTTCCCGGTCCTCCGACCACTGCCCGCGGGAAGCGCCCTCAGTCGCCCATGCCGCTCTCGAGCAGCAGCTCCTCGCTGGTCTCCAGCCGCACCACGTCGTCCTCGCCCAGGTACTCCCCGCTCTGCACCTCGATGATCACCAGGTCGATGAGGCCGGGGTTGGACAGGCGGTGGGGCGTGGCGGCGGGGATGTTGACGGACTCGTTGGTGCGCAGCCACAGCTCCTGATCCCCGCGCACCACGCGCGCGGTGCCCGAGACCACCACCCAGTGCTCGCTGCGGTGGTGGTGCAGTTGCAGCAGTTGGCTCTGGCCGGGCCGGATCACCAGGCGGCGGATGGCGAAGTTGGGGCCCTCCTCCAGCAGCGTGTAGCTGCCCCAGGGGCGCTGCACGGTGCGGTGGCGGGTGGCGGCCTGGTGCTGCTTGGCCTGGAGCTGCTCGACCACCTTCTTCACGTCCTGCACGCGGTCGCGCCGGGCCACCAGCAGGGCGTCGGGGGTGTCCACGATCACCAGCTTCTCCACCCCGATGGCGGCGACCACCCGGCCCTCGCTCTGCACGAAGGTGTCGCTCGCCCCCACCAGCACCACGTCCCCGAAGACCCGGTTGCCCTCGGCGTCGGGCGGGACCAGCTCGGCGGTGGCGTCCCACGAGCCCAGGTCGCTCCAGCCGAAGGCGGCGGGCACCACGGCCACCCGGTCGGACTTCTCCATCACCGCGTAGTCCACGGAGATGTTGGGCACGGCCTTGAAGCTCACCGCGTCGATGAAGCTGGGGCTGCTTTTGGGGCTGTGCTCCCAGCAGCGCAGCACCGCCTCGTGGACTTCGGGGGAGAGGGCCCCCAGCGCCTGCAGGTAGGCCCCAGCCTGGAAGCAGAAGATGCCCGCGTTCCAGTAGAAGCCGCCGTGCTCGAGGTAGCCCTCGGCGGTCTCGAGGTCAGGCTTCTCCACGAAGCGCTCCACCCTGAACGCCCCGCCGCCCAGCGGCTCGCCCTGCTGGATGTAGCCGAAGCCCGTGGCCGGGTAGGTGGGCCGGATGCCGAAGGTCACCAAGTACCCCTGCTGCGCCGCCGCCTCGGCCTGCTGCGCGGCCTGCACGAAGGCCTGGAGGTTCTCGATGAGCTGGTCGGAGGAGAGCACCAGCATCACCGCCTCGGGCCCGTGCCGCTGGGCCACCTGCAGCGCGGCGAGGGCGATGGCGGGCGCGGTGTTGCGCCGCAGGGGCTCGACCACGTAGGTCAGCTCGAGGCCCTCCGGCAGCCCGGTCGCCGCGTACTCGTTCTTGGTGCTGAAGTAGTGCTCCTGCCCCGTCACGGTGAGCACCTCGCGCACCCCGGGGATGCTCACCGCCCGCAGCAGGGCTTTCTGCAGCAGGCTCTGCCCGTCGGGCAGGCGCATGAAGGGCTTGGGGTAAAGCTCGCGGGAAACCGGCCACAAGCGCGTACCGGCCCCACCGGAAAGGATCACGGCAACCATAAATTCACCTAAGCCCTAGAGTAACGCCTGTTCGTAAAACCCTCGTTACCGCTAAAGCCTGCCGACGGGGGCGGCAAATTGGCGGCGCGTTACTTCGGCGGAGCGATGGGCTAAGCCCGTGAAATGGCGGGGTTTACGCATGGGGAAGGTCGATAGCTGATAGCTGGGCGTGGGTCGTACGTCGTACGTCGTACGCAAAACGCAAAACGCAAGACGCAAGACGCGAGACGCAAGACGTAAGACGTAAGACGTACGACGCAAGACGCAAAACGCAAAACGCCTTGGCCCTCGACGGACCACGGGCCCCCGCTGAGGGTTGAGGGCTGGAAGCTGACGGTTAATCCAACGCCTTCCCCAGCCGCTCGAGCACCCGCTCTTTCCCCAAGATCATCAGCAGGTCGAACATGCCGGGGGTCTCGAGCGAGCCGGTGAGGGCGGCGCGCAGGGGTTGCATGACGGAGGCGGCCTTGAGGCCTTTGGCCTCGGCGAAGCCTTTGAGGGCGGGCTCGGTGGTCTCGGGCAGGAAGTCGGGCAAGGAGGCGAGGAGGTCGCGCAGTTCGCTCAGGAAGGGGCGGCCCTCCTCGAGCTTGGCCTTTGCCTTCTCCTGCACGGGGTAGTCCTCGCGGAAGAAGTAGACCGCCTTCTCCACGAACTCGCCGAGGGTCTCGAAGCGCGCGCGCATGGCCTCGACGACCTGCTCGAGGTAGGCCCGGGAGGGGTAGGCGTAGCCGGCGGCCTCGAGGAAGGGCTCGAGGCGGGCGACGAGTTCGTCCAAGCTCAGCACCTCGCGGATGTACTTGCCGTTCATCCACTTGAGCTTGGCGAGGTCGAACACCGGCCCGCCCAGGCTGATGCGGCGCAGGTCGAAGTGCTCGACCATGTCGGCGACGCTGAAGATCTCGCGCCCGTCGGGCATGCTCCAGGCCATGGTGCCCAGGTAGTTCAGCAGCGCCTCGGGCAGGATGCCCTGGGCGCGGTAGCTGTCCACGCTGGTGTCCATCTTGCGCTTGGAGAGCTTGGACTTGTCGGGGTTGCGCAGCAGCGGGGTGTGGCACCACACCGGCTCCTCCCAGCCGAAGGCCCGGATGAGCAGCACGTGGAAGGGGGTGCTGGTGAGCCACTCCTCGGCGCGGATGACGTGGGTCACGCCCATGAGGTGGTCGTCCACCATGGCCGCGAGGTGGTAGGTGGGGTAGCCGTCGGCCTTGAGCAGCACCTTGTCGTCGAGCTGGGCGTTGTCGAACTCCACCGGACCGCGCAGCAGGTCGTGGACGACGGTCTTGCCCTCCAGGGGCACCTTGAGCCGGATGACGTGCGGCTCCCCGGCCGCCGCGCGGCGCTCGGCCTCCTCGCGGGGGTAGTCGCGGTAGCGCCGGTTGTAGCCTTGCTGCTGGAGCCCGGCCTTGCGGGCCTCCTCGCGGGCGGCGGCGAGCTCCTCCGGGGTGTCGAAGGCCCGGTACGCCGCGCCCGACTCGAGCAGCCGCAAGGCGTGCTGCTGGTAGATGGGCAGCCGCTGCGACTGCACGTAGGGCGCGTTGGGCCCGCCCTTCACCGGCGACTCGTCGGGGGAGAGCCCGATCCACTCGAGCATCTCCAGGATTCGTCGCTCGGAGGTGGGGTTGTAGCGCGTGCGGTCGGTGTCCTCGATGCGCACGATGAACTTCCCGCCCTTCTGCTTGGCGAAGACGTAGTTGAACAGGGCCTGGTACGCCGTTCCGACGTGGGGGTCGCCCGTAGGGGAGGGCGCGATGCGGGTCACGACCATAGCACCAAGATTATTACGCCGGACGCCGATAGCTGATAGCCCATAGCCGGGCGCCGGGTGCGGGTCGTACGTCCTACGTCGTACGCAAGACGCAAGACGCGAGGCGCCTTGCTCCCCCCTTAGCAAGGGGGGCTGGGGGGGATACCCCCTCCCCGCGGGCGGGGAGGGACGGGGAGGGGTTTACCACGAGCTACAGGCCACGAGCCACAAGCCTTACACGTCCCGCCTTTAGCTATCGGCTATCAGCTATGGGCTATCGGCTACCTAATAACCCTCAAACCCTTCTCGCCCAGAACAAATACCCCACCGCCATCGTGCGCAGGACGATCGAGGCCAGGATGGGCAGGTGGTAGGGGCTGGGGCCCACGTTCAGGCTGCCGAGGGCTCCGCCGAGGGCGGAGCCCAGCATCCCGAAGACGCCGACCACGATGCCGAAGACGGCCAGGTAGGCGCCCCGGTGGGCGGGGGGGGCCTGCTGCAGGGCCACGTTGGTCTGGGCGGCCCCCAGGCCGCTCCAGCACAGGGCGTCGGCGACGGCGGAGAGCCAGATGGGGAGGGTGTGGCCGGGGCCGCCCAGCAGCCACAGGCCCGGCAGCACGACGGAGCCCACCAGCCCGGTCCAGATCAGCACCAGCCCGTGGCCGTAGCGGTCGGCGAAGCGGCCCCACAGCGGCCCGAACACCAGCCCGCAGGAGGCCGAGATCACCGTCCACAGGCCCACCTCGGTGAAGTTGAGCCGGGCGTACTCGAGGAACAGCGGGAAGGCGAAGGGCCCGCCCACCAGCACCGCGAACCACCAGAAGGCGAGGAAGCCCAGGAAGCCCAGGAAGGCCCGGTCGGTCAGGGCGACGCGCAAGGAGCCGGCGGCGCTCGAGCTCTCGTGCGGCGGCTCGTGCTGCCAGCGCAGCACCTGCGAGGCCGCCACCCCCAGCACCACCCCCAGGCCCAGCACGATCAGGAAGCCCCAGGGTTTGGGCACCGCGTCGATGAAGAGCCCGGCGCTGAGGTTGCCCAGCGTGCCCACCAGCCCCAGCACCGCGTTGCGGAAGCCGAAGTAGCGCCCGCGCTCGCGGGGGGGCACCAGGTCGGCCATCCAGCTCGTCCACAGCACGTTGACCGGGGCGATGACCACCTGGCTCAGCGCGGCGACGAGCAAGAACGCGGGCACCCGCGCCTCGGGGGGCAGCAGGGGTGCGAGGAGCACCAGGCCGAAGACGGCCCGCCCCGAGCCCGCCAGCAGCATGGTGTAGGGCTTGCGCTGCCCCTTGAACATCAGGGCGAAGGGGGCGGCCAACTGCCCCAGCAGCGGGATGGCCCCCAGCACGGCCAGGGCGGCGGGGCTGGCCCCCAGCCACAGGGCGTAGCCCGTGACCACCACCCCGCTGCTCCAGTTGATGAACAAGATCGCCAGCGTGCCCTCCCACACGGAGAGGCGCAGCGAGCGCAGGGGTTCTTGGGAGCCGAGCCGGAGCATGGGGTGCAAAAAAAGTGGACCTCAGCAGTCCACGCAACAGTCTTACACCCTTCGGGCTAGATCTCCAAGATCACCCGTCCGGTGGATGAAGCTTCCTTCAAGGCCCGCAGGGGGGTCTCGCCGTGCTTGAGCAGGTACATCAGGAAGGGGTAGACCCGCTCCTGGGGCAAGCCGGAGGGGGTGAGGTGGCGCCGCAGCCGCTCGAACTGGTCGCGGGCGATGCCCTCTCGCCGCAGCTCGGTCTGCAGCACGATGTGCTCGAGCCGCTCGAGCTCGTGGGTCACGCGCACCCGGGCCCGGTGGGCGGGGCGCTCGAGGGTGGCCTCGAGCAGGTGGGGCCTCAGCCCCTCGAACTCGGCCGCGACGCGCCCCAGCGCCGCGCGGATGGCCGCCACCCGGGCGTCGTCCCCGGCGAGTGCGGCCAGGAAACAGCCCTCGGGGTCGTCCTGGAAGGCCCAGGCGTCGAGGCCGTACTTCCGGAGGATGCGCGCCACCGGGGGCTCGAGCACCACCGCGCTCACCCGGCGCGCCACGGCGGGGGGCTCGAGGCCGTGCAGCCGGTACACCCCGCCCAGCTCGGCCACGTACTTCAGCTCGCCCGGACCCACCACGAAGGCGGCGGTGGGGAGCACGGTGTCCTGCAGCACCGGCCGCAGCCCGGCCGCCGGGGTCAGGCGGGAGGGGTCGTGCCCCAGCAGGGCCTCGAGGTCGGCGCGGCTGTAGCGGCGCACCCCGTCCTCGAAGCGCCCCTCCCGGTAGCGCAGCAGGCGGCGCTCGCCGTCCTCGCCCTCCAGGAAAAGGTTGGTCGCGGCCTCGCCCCGCCCCAGCACCGGGTGCAGCCCGTGCTGCCGCATGGCCTCGGCGGTCTCGTTGATGGCCTGCGAGGAGGCCAGCGGGTCGGCCAGCTCGCGCCGCAGCCCGGGGACGAAGAGGGGGGCCAGCTCGGGGGCCATGGGGTCGAGCAGCACCAGCCCCTCACGGCCCAGGAACTCCAGCATCAGCCGGGCGAAGGCCTCGGCGTAGCTCCACTCGCCCCTGAGCGCGACGCAGACGCGCCGCTGCACCGCGCTCACCCCCTTGAAGCGCTCGAGCAGCTCGCACACCGCGCCCGCGTGGGGCAGGAAAGGGATGCGCCCGGCGGGCCGGGCGGGGGGGAGCTCGAGGCTCAGCGCGTGCACCTGCTCGTCGAAGTCGAGCAATTGCACGTCGCGCACCTCGGCGGTGTCGTGGTCCTGCGAGGCCACCCAGAACACCGGCACCACCGGGCGCTCGGGGCGGTCGTGCTCCCGGGCCAGCGCGAGGGCGGTGTGGGCTTTGTAGAAGGTGAAGCCGGGGCCGGTGAGCAGCCCGGCCTGCTGCCCGGTGACCACGGCCCGGCTGCCCGGGTGGGCCAGCCGCCGGGCGGCCTCGAGCGCCTCCCGCGGGGCCCCCAGCCGCTGCAAGTACGCCAGCAGCCCCGCCGAGAGGGCCTCGCGGTCGGCCGCACGGGGCTGCTCGAGGAGCCGGGGGAGATCGGCCAAGCCGTAGGGGAGAAAGCGCGCGATCTCGGACATGCGGGAACTAAGCTACCCTACCCGCGCGAGCGAGATTGAGGAGTGAGGCATCATCGGGGCATCAAGGGTCAATGGTCAATGGTCAAGGGTCAATGGTCAATGGTCAATGGTCGAGGGTCAAGGCGTACGACGTAAGACGTAGGACATGCCTTTAGCGTCTCGCGTATCGCGTACGACGCAGGACGTACGACCCCTGGCGTTTAGCGTCACCTCGAGATCTCCCGCAGCGCCTGCGGCTTGAGCACCAGGATGCGGCGGTAGCCCAGCTCGAGCACGTCCTCCAGGGCTAAGTCGGCGAGCACCTTGCTCACCGTCTCGCGGGTCGAGCCGATGATGTGGGCGAGGTCCTGGTGGGTGAGCACGATCTCCAGGCCCTCCTCGCCCTTCTGCATGACCTCGAGCAAGGTCTTGGCCAGCCGCGGCAGCACCTCCTTGAAGCGCAGGTCGCGCAGGCGGTCCTCGGCGCGGCGCAGGCGGCGGATGAGCATCACCAGCAGCGCCTGCTGGGTGTCGGGGAAGCGGCTGGCGACGCGGGTGAGGTCCTCGCGGGCGGCGGTGAGCAGCTCACAATCGACGAGGGGCTCGGCGAAGACCCCGTATTTGTGCCCCGTGAACAGCGCGGCCTCCCCGAAGATCTCGCCCCGCCCCACCACCGTCAGCGTGATCTCCTCCTCCTTTCCCCCGAGCTGGAACAGCCGGACCCAGCCCTCCTTGACGTAGTACAAGGTGGTGGCGTCGTCCTCGGGATAGCACAAATAGCCGCCCCTGCGCGCGGTGTAGGGGTGGAAGATCTGCTCGAGTTCGGCGCGGGCCTCGTCGCTGATGCCCGCTAGCTCCGGAATCATACGTCTTTACTTTATCGGCTTTATCACAATTTGGTACCGGGTGCGGGGATACAAAGCCCGCTCACTAGGGAGATCGCCGGGCTTGACGGGGCGTTGACCGTCCCGGCCGCTGCGGTCCGCCCCTCACAGGTAGAGCGGTTGGCGGGACGTGGGCAACAGCCCCCGCTCCTCCGCCCGGCGGAACAGCTCGCGCACCGCGCGCTCGCCCTCCTCGCCCACGTCCAGGGAGAAGTCGTTGACGTAGGTGCGGATGTGGGCCCAGATCACCTCGTCCTCCAGCTCGAGCGCGTGCTGCTTGATGTAGGCCACGGTCTCCTCGGGGTGGGCGTAGGCGTACTCGAGGCTCTCCCGGACGGCCTTGTCGAGCGCGCGGATGGCGGCCTCGCCCAGGTCGCGGCGGGCCAGGATCGCGCCCAGGGGCAGCGGCAGGCCGGTCTCGCCCTCCCACCACTCGCCCAGGTCGAGCACCTTGACCAGCCCGTAGCGCGGGTAGGTGAAGCGCGACTCGTGGATGATGAGGCCCCCGTCCACCTCCCCCGCCTGCACGGCGGGCATGATGCGGTCGTAGCGCATCTCGACCGGGGTGAAGCCCTCCTCGAGCAGGCTCAGCAGCAGGAAGGCGGTGGTGTGGCGCCCGGGGACGGCGATGCGCTTGCCCCGCAGGGCGTCCAGCGGGCCGCGGGCCACCAGCAGCGGGCCTACTCCCCGCCCCAGCGCCCCGCCCGAGCGCAGGGCCACGTAGCGCTCGCGCAGGCGGCCGTAGGCGGCGTAGCTGATCTTGGTGAGGGGGAGCCGGCCCTCCAGGGCCCAGACGTTGAGGGTCTCCACGTCCTCCAGCACCTCGGTGACGGGGCCGGGGGCGGCGACCTTGCCGTGGGCGAGGGCGTAGAAGATGAAGGTGTCGTTGGGGCAGAAGGAGTAGCCGAGCTGCATCAGCGCTATCCTACGCAGCCCGGCTCGAGGCGGCTACGGCCCCGGCTCACTTTGCCTTCTGCACGATGTACACCCGGGTCATGCGGGTGGGCTTGGCCGGGGGCTCGCCGCGGGCGATCTTGTCGAGCACCGCCATGCCCTCGACCACCTTGCCGAAGACGGTGTAGAGGCCGTTGAGGTTAGGGGTGGGGCCCAGGGTGATGAAGAACTGCGAGCCGTTGGAGTTGGGGTCCTGGGTGCGGGCCATGCCCAGCACGCCCTTGGCGTCGAAGGTGAGCTTGGGGGTGACCTCGAGGCCGAACTCGTAGCCGGGGCCGCCGGTGCCCCAGGCGGCGGGGTCGTCGCGCAGGGTGTTGGGGTCGCCGCCCTGCACCACGAAGCCCTCGACCACGCGGTGGAAGGCCAGCCCGTCGAAGTAGCGGTTGAGCGCCAGGAAGACGAAGGAGTTGACCGTTTTGGGGGTCTCGGCCTCGTAGAGGTCGATGACTAGGCGCCCGGCGGTGGTCTCGAGCACCGCCCGGTAGTCGGTGCTCGGCTTGAGCACCGACTTGGCCTCCTTGAAGCTGCGCACGGGCTTGGCCGAGAGGTAGGGGGTGAGGGTGTAGCCCTTGGGGACATAGGTGCCCTGGGCCAGGGCCAGGCCGAGCAGGAGGGCCAGCGGGATCGCGCGGAGGGGTTTCATGGCCTCGAGCCTACCCAATCCGCATGAAAACTGCGTTATCGCCACGGCTCACCCCCTGCTGCCGGGCTTGAAGCGCTCTTCGTCCTTGCCCAGCCGAAGCCCGAAGGCCTTCAGCAGCGTCCCCACCGTGGTCTCGTAGCCGATCCAGCCCAGCAGGGCCCCCACCGCCACCACGGCCCGTGGGGAGAGCTCGAGCCACTCCGCCAGCAGCAGCGAGCCGAAGAGGCCCCAGAAGGCGCTCGAGGCCACCCGCGCCACCTTGCGCCAGCGCCCGCGCGCCCCGTCGAGCCCCGCGCGCAGCACCGCGCTGACCGCCGCCGCAAAGCCGCACCAGCCGTACACCGTCCAGTCCTGTCCGATCATGGTTAAGCACTCCTTCGCCCGGTAGGCCCTGCCGTTGATATGTTTCTGGCGTAATATGGAGCCGGCTTCAGTTTAGGGCGAACCGCCCCCCAAGTCAATATGACTTGACTCGAGATTAAGTCTGATGCAAGATGACTCATAGATCGGAGGTCGGCATGTCGCTTCCCGAGTGGGCCAGGGCCATCCGCCAGCGCCGCGCGGCGCTGGGCAAGTCGCAGGGGCAGCTCGCCCGCGAGTCGCAGGGGCGGCTCAACCAGACCGAGATCAGCCGGCTCGAGCGCGGCTTGGTGCACCCCACGCAGTCGCTGGGGGCGGCCAAGCTCGAGGCCCTGCTCAAGGCCCTGGACTGGACCCCCGCCGGCTTCGCCCAGGCGACGGGCCTGGAGTACCCCGGGCTGGGGTTGCAGGCCGTGGGGGCCCTGCCGTACCGCCCCCACCTGCGGGTGCCCCTCCTGGGCGAGGTCGCGGCCGGGATGCACCCGGTGGAGGTGCTCGGCGAGCGTGAGGAGTGCCTGATGGTTGACGAGGAGTTCCTGCCCAAGGGCACCCGCCGCGACCGCCTCTTCGCCCTGCGGGTGGTGGGCGACTCGATGATCTCCGACGAGCTCGTGGGCATCCCGCCCGGCTCGGTGGTGCTGGCCGAGGCCGACCGCCTGCCCACCCCCGGCGAGATCGTGGTGGTGTGGGTGCGCTGCCCCAAGGTGGGCTTCGAGGGCGGGGTGATCAAGGTCTGGAGCGAGGGCGACGACGGCCAGGTGCTCAAGTCGCTCAACCCCAAGGGACCGGTCTTCCGCCTCTTCGACTGCGACGAGGTGCGGGTGCAGGGCGTCTTCCGCCTGGTGATGACCCCCCCGAGCGCGCTGCGCCGGCGCTGAGGCTCAGGGGGTCTTCGCGCCCTTTCCCCCCGGCATCAGCGGGTGTTCGTGGGAGGCCATCAGTTCCCGCGCGGCTCGAGCGCCGCCTCGCCCGTGCGCCGCCCCTGAGCGAGCATCTGCTGCACGCCCTGCAGCAGGCTCTGCACCAGCAGCAGCGCCTCGGGGAGGCTGCGCTCGGGGGGCCAGGGCTCCGCGCCCTCCTCGCGCAGCAGGGTGTAGAACTCGCGGGTCTGGCGCGAGGGCGCCACGCCGAGCTCGAGCCACAGCGCCCGCACGCAGCGCTCGTACTGCCGCAAGGCGGCGGTGCGGTCGCCGATGAGGTGGTGCAGTCGCATCAGGCGCAGGTGGGTGGCCTCGCGGGCCGGGTCCAGGGCCAGGCCCCGCTCGCCGTAGGCCAGCCCGGCCTCGAGCCGCCCCCGGCTGAGGCAGCGGTCCATGAGCTTGTCGAGCAGCAGCAAGTAGACCTCGCGCAGGTGCTCCCGCTCGCCCAGCACCCACTCCTGCCCCCAGCCCACCAGCAACTCGTCGCGGTAGAGCGCCGCCGCCCGCTCCAGCCCCTCGGCCTGCGCCCGGCTGAGGCCGCCGCTGGCCTGCCCCTCGCCCGCCCGCGCCAGCCGGAGGAACTGCCCCACGTCGCTCTCGAGGCCCTCCTCGTCCAAGGAGACCCAGTCCTCCTCGGTCCTCAGGAAATGCCCGCTCTCCGGCAGCGCCGAGCGCAGTTGCCAGAGGGCCTGGCGCAACTGCTTGAAGGACTTCCCGGTGCGGGTGTCGCCCCACAGCTCCGAGGCCAGGCGCTCGCGGGGGTGGGCCCGCGGGCGCTGCAGCAGCAGGTAGGCCAGCAATTCCCGCGCCTTCAGGGGCTCGAGCGGCCGCGCTTTCCCGGCGCACTCGAGCTCGAACTTGCCGAACAGACGCACGTAAACCATTCCCGGCCACCTCCCCGCCTCCGGCAAGGCCGCCGCCGTCGGGGCACGCCGGGGAGTCGGGCGACGGCACGGCTTAGCGTTGGGGTGAGTGTAGGCGCGGCGGCGTTAAACCTACGTTATAAAGCTCGAGGCATCGCGCCGTGGGCCGCGTGTCCGGGCGGGAAAAGCCGAGCACCCCGGCTGTGGAGTCCGGGGTGCTCGGTTTCGGCTTGCGCTGGTGGGCGATATGGGATTTGGACTCACAACCATACGTGTGTGGAAAGCTCTAGCGAAGCTCCTCTGCGCCCCTGATACTTGCTGTATACGTGGTATGGGCATTTGCTATTTCCCTTCTAATTTCGCATGCCCACGCTATTTAACTCTTCTAGTATTGTCAAGCTTTCGTCAGGGAAAGGCTTTCTCAGATAGAACTCTAGAAGATGAGCTATACTCGCGTTTCAGAAACCTGGGCAGTAGGGTGCTTGCGCTGGTGGGGGGTTCTGCAATAATTGTCAAATTTTGAGCTTATGCCATATCTTTAGCCCGTGGCACAGTCCGCTAGGCCTGATCCCATCTGTATGGGTTTCCAGGGACAAATCCTCCCAAGGAGTCTCGAGAGGCTTAAGGCTTACCGAGTGAGGACACCCTGTAGACCTAGCTGGAGGGCAACTGCTTACCCTTGGACTTCTTCTTGGAAATCGGAGACAACCCCATGAAAGGGAAGCTGGGCAAAGAGTGGTTGGCGGAGGGCTGGGCCCAGGAGGGCCTGGAGGTAGGCGTCGAGGCCATTACCGAGCGCTTCAAGGCGAGGAAGGTCAAGACCACCCCTCAGACCCTGGCCCAGCTCAAGAAGCACACCCAGGAAACCCTCGACCAACTCCGGCCTCTGTACCAGCGCCTGGAAGCCACCGACCGGCTCATCGACCGGCTCGTGGCTCGGCTTTATGGGCTCACCGACGAGGAAGCGGAGAGGCTATGGGCTACCCCATCGTCATAGGCTATTGCCGGGGCGAGGCCCTGCTCGACCTGGAGGGGCTCTTCAGGATCGTGAAGCTCGAGCCCTCTTACGCCGAGCAGACCGTATTCGCGGAAGCGGCTCGAGCCCACTTCGCCGGGGTGGTCCTTTTGGGGCAAGAGGCCTTTCTCTTTGGCAACACGGCAGTTCTACGGACGGGCTGGAGCGAGCCCTGGCTCAAGGGACTCATGCGGATGGTCTCGGCAGCAGACCCGCTTCGGGCCGAGGAGATCGCCGAGCGGGTCTTCTTGCGGCGGATTTTCGCGCAGGGGCTACAGGGCTTGCTCGAGCTAGACAACTGCCTGCGGTTCCTGGAGAAATACGCTAAGCGGGCCGAGGCACAGCACATTCGCTGGCAGGCTTTCGACGAGGCGGCTAGCTGGCACGCCTGGACCCTCGAGCTCGAAGACATAGAAGCGAGGATGCAGAACCTGCGGCTCACCCTGGGCCGCTTTGCCGTGCGGCTGGGCAACCGCTGGTTGCGGGGGGAACACTTGTGACGCTTTCAAAGCGTAGCCGGAGGGAGGGTATCAATGGCCGAACCGTATTCGCTTGGACCTTATAAAGGTGAGCTCCTGCTGGACCTGGACGGGCTTTTCCAGGTACTCCGGCTGGTTCCGCCCTATCCACCCCGTGCGGCCCTCGAGCAGGTTCTGATCAAGCGGGCGGTCGCCATCCTGGTGCAGTGGGATACCCAGGTGGGCCTGGTGAGCCCCGATGGAGTCCTCTGGGTAGAGGCCGAGGGGGCCTGGTTGGAGGGTTTGGTCCGACAACTGGAGCAGCTCGACCCCCTCAGTGCCGAGGAGCGATCTGAGCAGGTTCTTCTGGAAAAACTGGCGGAGAACGCAGGGCGCAAACTGTGGGGCTTTCTGGAGGACGTGGAGGCGCTGGTGGCCCATGGGGAGATGGCCCTACGGAGGGCACAGGAATCCCGCCGTTATGAGCAGGTGGCCACCCTGGCTTACTGGCTCGAGCGGCTGGTCAAGGTGCAGCAGGGCGGGGAGGAACTGGCCAAACTGTGGGGGATTTTTTCCGGGAGAAAGCCGGACAAGCCTGGCAAGGCTGTTAAGCGCGCTCCAGGAAAAACTGAGAAGCCTGACAAGACCGGCAAAAGACCCAAAGGCACGGCCACACCCCAGCAGAATTACCGCTTGCCTATCCTGCGGGCCCTGGCAGAGCTGGGGGGACAGGGGAAAGCGGCTGAGGTGCTGGACAGGGTTTATCAGCAGGTGAAGCACCTGCTCAAGGGCGAGGACATGGAGCCAGCCTACGATGATCCCGGACGCGATGAGCCGGTCTGGCGAAACCGGGCACGCTGGGAGGTTGCCTCCCTGAAAAAGGAAGGTCTGGTGCAATCCGGTGGCTACGGGAGTTGGGTCCTCACAGACAGGGGCCGCAAGTATCTGGAGGAGCATGATGGTTCAGCCTAACCTTCCCGACTTCATCGATAACGAGCACCTCAAGCTGGCTGAGGCCCTGGATTGGCTGCTGCGCAGCCAGCCTCGAGCCGACATCGCCAGCGGCTACTTCAACCTGGGGGGGTACGCGCTGGTAAAGGAGGCGCTTCAGGGCGTTCTTAGGCTTCGCCTTTTGCTCTCCAAGAAGCAGGGGGCTTCCGGTGGGGAACTCTACCCTGCCGGTTTCCGGCAAGACTTGGCCAGGACGCAGTTTGCCTCTCGCAACCGTGAGCTTGCCAAGGAGTTGGTGCAACTCCTGCTCCGACCCGAGATAGAGGTGCGGCTCTACACCAAGGGATTCTTCCACGGCAAAGCCTACATTTTCGACGATGTAGCCATCATCGGCTCCTCAAACTTCACCCACGCCGGGCTTACCGCCAACACCGAGCTCAACTCGGTGCATAAGCAGGGTTATGCCGCCCAGGCCGCCCGGGAGTGGTTCGAGCGCTTTTGGGGGCAGTCAGAGGACTACAAGCTCGAGCTGGTTCAACTGTTGGAAGAATCCAAGCTCATCAGCAGCAGTTACAGCCCCTACCTGATCTTCCTCAAGAGCCTCTACGAGTACTTCAAGGACGAGCTCACCGTTGACCTGGAGAAGGGCCGGGACATCGGCAAGTCCCTGGTAGACCTGGCCGACTTCCAGCAGAAGGCCTTTGAGCGGGCCCTGCGGATTTTGGAGAAGTACGACGGGGTGTTCATCGCCGACTCGGTGGGCCTAGGCAAGACCTGGATCGGCAAGAAATTGCTGGAGCACTTTGGCTATTTCCAGCGCAAGAAGTGCCTGGTGATTGCTCCAGCTCAGCTCAGGGAGATGTGGCAGAAGGAACTTCTTTCCATCCAGGTGGCCGCTGAAGTGGTGACCATGGAAAGCATGGGGCGTTCCGATTTTGACCCGACCGCTTACTTCGATGTTGAGGTTGTGCTCGTTGACGAATCCCACAACTTCCGCAATTCCAACCAGCGTTATGCGGCCCTCTCCCGCATCATGAACGCCGGGCAGCGGAAGAAAGCGGTGCTGCTCACGGCGACTCCCATCAACAACTCGGTCTTCGACCTCTATAACCAGATCATGCTCTTCGCCCGTGGGGAGCGCTACTTTGCCCGGGCGGGCATCCCCAACTTGCGCAGTTACTTCATCCAGGCCCTGGAGGACGGCGACCTCCTGAACCTGCTGGAGGAGGTGATGATCCGACGTACCCGGCAGTTCGTCAAACAGGAGTTCCCCGAGGCCGTCATCAACGGCGAGCCAGTGCGCTTCCCTAGACGGGAACTACACACCGAGCGCTATGACCTCGAGGCCCTCTACCCCGGCCTCTACCGGCAGGTGGCCGAGCGTTTCGAGCGGCTCGGCCTGGCGGTGTACAACCCGGAGGCTTTCCTCGAGCGACCCACCTTGGAGCAGCAACTCGAGCGTGAGCGCAACGAGGCTCTGATCGGCCTGATTAAGAGCCTGCTCCTCAAGCGCTTCGAGTCCAGCGTGGAAGCCTTTCGTATCTCGTTGCGTCGCCAGATCAACTTTCACGAGCGCTTTATTGAGGAACTCATGCACGGTCACCTCCTCTCCAGCGCCGATTACCGCCACCTCCTGGCCTTGGAGAATGAGGAGGAAGCCTCAGCTTTGCTCCAATCCCTTCCCACCGTGGACGCCTCGGCTTATCGGGTACTGGAGCTGGCTCGGGTCGTGGCGGAGGACCTCGAGCGCCTGCGCGAGATGCTGCGCCTGGCGGAGCCCGTGGCCGTGGAAAACGATCCTAAGATCGCCAAGCTGGTGGAGCTGATCTGTGAGCGACCGGGCAAGAAGATTGTGGTGTTTTCCTACTTCCACGACACCATCCGCTACCTTGAAAGGGCTTTCAGGGAGGCCTATGCGGGATCCTTGCAGGCCGTGCGCTGGGAGGTGGTGGATGGCAGCGTGCGCCCAAAAGAGCGTGCAGATATTCTTCGGCGATTTGCGCCCAAATCTCAGAAGGCGCAAATCACCCCCGAGGAGGAACTGGATCTGCTCCTGGCCACCGACGTACTCTCCGAAGGGCAGAACCTACAGGACGCGGATACCCTTATCAACTTCGATCTGCACTGGAACCCTACGCGCATGGTGCAGCGAGCCGGACGCATCGACCGGCTGGGCTCACCCTTCGAGGTGATCCACGTCCACAACTTCTTTCCTGAGGAGGGCCTCGAGGAAATGCTTGGGCTGCTCGAGCGGCTGATGGAGAAGATCGTCCAGATCGACAAGAACGTGGGCCTGGACGCCAGTATCCTGGGCGAGGTGATCAACCCCAAGACCTTCAACGCTCTGCGCCGCATCGAGCGAGAGGACGCTAGCATCGCCGATGAATTGGAAGCCGAGGCCGAAGTCTCCAGCGAGTTCATGCGGGCTATGCTCTCGGCCTTCCTGCAGAAAGTGGGGGCGGAGCGGCTCGAGGCCATCCCTTACGGGGTGCACAGCGGGATGGCGGGGAAGGGCAGGCGGGGGGTTTTCTTCCACTTCAGGGTGCGAGGCGAGCACCTCTGGCGCTTCTACGATGTGGACAAAAGCACCGTGCTCGACTCCAAGCAGCGCATCTACAACCTGATTCAATGCGATGAAAACACCCCACGCATGGATGCAGATTACGACATAGACCGCATCCTCGGCGAAGTGAGCCGGGGGCTATTGGAGGAGTTGAATGTACAGCACGCCGCGTCGGTGGGGGAGTTGCCCAAGGCTCAGAGGAATGTGTTGACTGCCCTCAGGAGCCTGTCCAAGCATCCCCAGGTAGACCGCCAGGATCTGATCGAGCTACTGAAAGCCCTCAACCAGCCGCTTTCGCGGGTGCTGGTGCGCGAGCTCGAGGCCATTCACAAGACCCACGGTGCCGACGCGCTGGAACTCATGGAAGCCCTTGAGGATTTCGTGGAGCGCTATTACCTGGCTCAAACCGATCCGGCCACACAGGCGGTCCAGCGCTTTAGTGAGGAGGATCTCGAGCTGGTTGTCTATATGATGCTTACGTACTAGGTTATGGCTTTCTATAAGCCGAGAAGAATTCTGGGGGGTTGGTAACACCAGACCTGGAGCGGCCAGGGATTAAAAGAGAAACCGGGGTTTATCAGACCTTGTCATTACCCACATCTCAACCCTGTATGGTTCGAGACGATGGAACTGCATCCCGAGGATCCGGTTCAATGGGCCAGCCTGCATTTCGCGGAGGCCGAGCTGGGCGACGCACGGCGGGTAAAACG
>NZ_QXDL01000319.1:0-3190 GCF_003574345.1 Calidithermus terrae | reverse complement strand
CGGGTTCGCCGCCGCCGCCACGAACGTGATCGCCGCCGTCAGCGTCGTCTTCCCGTGGTCCACGTGCCCGATCGTCCCCACGTTCACGTGCGGCTTCGTCCGCTCGAATACCCCTTTCGCCATGGTTTCCTCCTTTGGCTTCCGCTGCCGGCACGGCTCTGCCGTACCTTTTCACTTTCACGCCGCCCGTAGCGGTGACCGGGCGGCGCTTGTACTGCTATGGAGCTCGGGATCGGGCTTGAACCGACGACCTCACCCTTACCAAGGGTGTGCTCTACCAGCTGAGCTACCCGAGCACTCCGGCGCTGGCTTATCTCCAAGGTGCGGCGAAGCGGCCTAGAGATAAAGTGGAGCGGGAAATGGGACTCGAACCCACGACCCTCTGCTTGGGAAGCAGATGCTCTACCGACTGAGCTATTCCCGCGCGTCTGACCGCCAACCCATCATACCCCAGCGAACAGAGTTCGTTGGTGGGCAGGGATGGATTCGAACCATCGAAGGCTTGCGCCAACGGTTTTACAGACCGTCCCCTTTGGCCGCTCGGGCACCTGCCCCCACTGTGGATTTTGGAGCCACCCATCGGAATCGAACCGACAACCTTCCGATTACAAGTCGGGTGCTCTACCAGTTGAGCTAGGGTGGCCCGCCTTGTTGGTTTCCCCGATGGTTGGCTTGGACAGCAGGGCTAGAACCTCGTCCGAGCGAATAGGTTACACCAGGGATTGACCGCTGTCAAGGCGAGAGAAGGCCCTACCGGAGGCAGTTCCCCGCACGGCGGGCTCACTTGGGCTGCAGCGTGTAAAAGTCGTAGCGTCCGGCAGCGGAAAAACCCAGCCGCCGCGCCAGTGCCGCGGCTTGGGGGGTGGCGAGCGCCACCGCGGGCAGACCCGGCGGGGCGTGGGCCTCGAGCGCCCTCCCCACCAGCGCGCCGGCGACGCCCCTGCCCCGGGCTTTCGGCACCGTGGCGAGCCAGTGGAGCCCCACCACCCCGGCGGCCTCGAGCAGGCCCAGCGCGGCCACGGGTTCCCCGTCCAACCGCGCCAGGAGGTGCCGCCAGGCGGGCTGCTCCAGCGTTACCGCCAGCACCTCCTCGAGCAGGGCCAGGCGGGTGCGGGGGATGGCGTTGGCGAGGGCGACCACCTTGGCCCAGGCCCCGAGGCCGGCGGGGGTGACCGGCTCGAGCGCCAGCCCCTCCACCCAGGGGGCTCTCCGCAGGGCGCCCGGCTCCAGGGTCATCCCGAGGCGGCTCTCGCGCAGCCTGAAGCCGAAGCGCTCGAGGTGCTGCCCCAGGCCGGGGGGCTGGGTGCCGGGGCCCACCACCCAGGTGAGAGGGGCGTGCCAGAAGGCGAAGCGCTGCACCGTCTCCAGGACGACCGGGTCGAGGCGGGCAGGGCTCAGGCGGGCGGCGAAGGCGTGGTTGAGCTCGGCGGTTCGGGTGTAGACCCAGCGGAGCTCGGGGGAAAGGTGGAGCCGGCGGCCCTCGGCGCGGCCCAGGCTCGAGAGGGCCTCGAAGAGGTGGGCCTCGATATGCCGGTCGGTGACGTCCACACGGCTAGATTACCGGCCCGGTGGTAGATTGGCGCCATGCGCCTGACGCCCTACGGAGCTGCCAGAACCGTCACGGGGAGCTGTCACCTGCTCGAACACCAGGGATACCGCCTGCTGCTGGACTGCGGGGCCTACCAGGGCTCGGAGGACGACCGCAACAACGAGCCCTTCGGCTTCGAGCCCTCCAGCCTCGACGCGGTCGTGATCTCCCACGCCCACCACGACCACATCGGGCGGCTGCCGCTGCTGATCCGGCGCGGCTACCGGGGCAGGGTCTACCTGACCAAGCCCACCCGGCTCTTCCTGCCGGTGATCCTCGAGGACTCCCTGCACCTGATGAGCGAGGAGCGCGACCGGCTCGTGCGCAAGGGCAAGGAGGCCCCGCCGCTCGACTGGGACGAGGCCGACCTGCACGAGCTCTACGGCCGCCTCGAGGACGTCCCCCTGGAGCAGGAGCTCGAGTTCGGCCCCCTGCGGCTGCGGCTGGGCACCGCCGGGCACCTGCCGGGCAGCGCGTTCGTGGAGGCGACGGCGCAGGGCAAGCGGCTGGTCTTCAGCGGCGACCTGGGCCACGCCCACAAGGAGGTGCTGCCCAACCCCGAAGACGCGGCCCCCGCCGACCTGGTGCTGTGCGAGGGCACCTACGGCGACCGCGCCCACCGCTCCTTCCCCGAGACCATCGCCGAGTTCGCCGGCATCCTCTCCGAGACGCTGGGCAGGGGGGGCAAGGTCTTCATCCCCAGCTTCGCGCTCGAGCGCACCCAGGAGATCTTGTTCTACCTGCGCGACCTCGAGGAAGGCCGCCACATCCCCAGCGTGCCGGTCTTCGTGGACTCGCCCATGGCCTCCAAGATCAGCGAGATCTATCCCTCGGTGCGGGAGTACTTCAGCGAGGAGGTGCAGGCGCTCTACCGCCAGGGCCGCGACCCCTTCCGCCCCCGGGGCCTCAAGTACACCCAGAGCGTGGAGGAGTCGAAGGCGCTCAACGAGCTCCAGGGCCCGCTGGTGGTCATCGCGGGCAGCGGGATGCTGGCCGGGGGCCGCATCCTGCACCACCTGCGCCACGGGCTGCCGGGCCCGGACAACGCCCTGGTGATCACCGGCTACCAGCCGCGGGGCGGGCTGGGGCGGCTGCTGATCGAGGGAGCGCCCAGCGTACGGATGTTCAGCCGGGACATACCGGTGCGGGCGCGCACCTACACCATCGGCGGCTTCTCCGGCCACGCCGGGCAGGACGAGCTGCTGCACTGGCTCAAGGGCGAACGGCGGGTGGCCCTGGTGCACGGGGAAGCCGACAAGCTCGAGGTCCTGCGGCAGAAGCTCGAGCAGCAGAGCACGGGGGCCTTCCTGGCGGAGTGGGGGAAGCCGGTCGAGGTCTGACGTGGGGTGGTGATTGTCGATAGCCAGTAGCCGATAGCCGATAGCCGATAGCCGATAGCTGATAGCTGATAGCCCAACGCGGGGGTCGGGTCGTACGTCGTACGTCGTACGCGAGACCCCAAACGCGAGACGCAAAACGCGAGACGCCTTGTCACCCCCCTTAGCAAGGGGGGTTAGGGGGGATAAACCCTCCCCGCCACCCGAGAGGGGTTTACCACGGGCCACAAGCTGACCACTGACGGCTGATGGCTGACCGCTCAGT
>NZ_QXDL01000318.1:0-3210 GCF_003574345.1 Calidithermus terrae | reverse complement strand
TCCTTACCCCCCTTAGCAAGGGGGGCAGGGAGGGGGTATCCCCCCTGCCCCCCTTGCTAAGGGGGGTAAGGAAAGGGCGTTTGGCGTCTTGCGTACGACGTAGGACGTACGACGTACGACCCGTGCCTAGCGTTCGGCTATCGCCCATCGACTATCGACCTAAACCCACATTCCCAATTTCGCTATAAACGTAATATACTGGACAAGATATGATGGGTGTCGTGGAAAGCGATCTGACCCTGCGGCCGCGGCGGCTCGAGGACTACGTCGGCCAGGGCAAGCTCAAGAAGAAGCTGCAGGTCTACCTCGAGGCGGCCAAGAACCGGGAGGAGGCCCTCGACCACCTGTTGCTGTTCGGCCCGCCGGGGCTGGGCAAGACCACCCTGGCGCACGTCATCGCCTACGAGCTGGGGGTCAACATCCGCGTCACCAGCGGCCCGGCCATCGAGAAGCCCGGCGACCTCGCCGCCATCCTCACCAACAGCCTCGAGGAGGGCGACATCCTCTTCATCGACGAGATCCACCGCCTCTCGCGCTCGGCGGAGGAGC
This sequence comes from Calidithermus terrae, assembly GCF_003574345.1. Classification (NCBI taxonomy): domain Bacteria; kingdom Thermotogati; phylum Deinococcota; class Deinococci; order Thermales; family Thermaceae; genus Calidithermus; species Calidithermus terrae. Next base: position 2,661 of record NZ_QXDL01000318.1, on the reverse strand, counting down.
ACCTCTACCCGGCGATGGAGGACTTCAAGATCGACATCGTCATCGGGCAGGGCCCCGCCGCCCGCACCCTGCGCCTCGACCTGCCGCGCTTCACCCTCATCGGCGCGACCACGCGCCAGGGGCTGCTCTCGAGCCCCCTGCGCAGCCGCTTCGGCATCATCGAGCACCTCGAGTTCTACACCGAGGCCGAGCTGGCCCAGGGCGTGACCCGCGACGCCCGCATGCTGGGGCTGGAGCTCGAGCCCGAGGCCGCGCTGGAGATCGGGCGGCGCAGCCGCGGCACCATGCGCATCGCCAAGCGCCTCTTCCGCCGCGTGCGCGACTTCGCGGAGGTCAACGGCGAGCAGAGCGTGAGCCTCGAGCGCACCAAGGCCGCCCTCGACGCCCTGGGCCTCGACCCCCTGGGCCTCGACGGCCGCGACCGCTTCATCCTCAGCACCATCATCGAGCGCTTCGCCGGCGGCCCGGTGGGCCTGGAGACCCTCGCCACCGCCATCTCGGAGGACTCGGAGACCCTCGAGGAGGTCCACGAACCCTTCCTGATCCAGCTCGGCCTCATCAAGCGCACCTTCCGCGGCCGCGTCGCCACCGAGCGGGCCTACAAGCACATGGGGTATCCCCTGCCGGAGCAGCGGTTGTTCGAGTGAGGCTTTAAGCCGTCAGCCCTCAGCGAAAGGCTGGTGGCTCGTGGAGCGTGGTGAAAACCCCTCCCCAACCTTCCCCGCGCGCGGGGAGGGTTTATCCCCCCCGGCCCCCCTTGCTAAGGGGGGTAAACAAAGGGCGTCTTGCGTCTTGCGTTTTGCGTTTGGCGTACGACGTACGACGTACAACCCGCGCTCAGCTATCAGCTATCGACCATTGACCCTATGTTCACCTTCCCCCATGCCACGCCACGCCGCCGTGTAGCATGAAAGTCGGCGTGATCCGTGCACGAATTGGCGAAATCGAACTGAGCGACCTTTTGCGGGCCCTCGAGGCCAACCGGGCCAATGCCGTGGTCACGGTGCGCTGTGAGGACGTGATCGGGCGGGTGCACCTGCGCGACGGGCAACTGCTGTACGCCTCCACCGACCCGGGGCCGCACCTGGGGGAGTATCTGGTGCGGCTGGAGTACCTGACCCTCGAGCAGACCCAGGAGCTCGTGCTGCGCCAGGAGCGGGAGAACCCGGGCACCCCGCTGGGGCAGCTCGCGTTGAGGATGGGCCTGCTCGAGCCGGGCGACCTGCGCGAGGCGCTCAACGCCCAGGTGATGGAGGCGCTGGCGACGCTGCTGGCCCAGCGCACGGGCGACATCCTGGCCGAGGCCATCAGCGAGAACGCCTCGCAGGTGGTGCTGCCGGAGATGCTCGACACCAGCGCGGTGCTCTTCGAGGCGGCGCGGCGGCTGGACGAGTGGCGGCGGGGTAAGGTGCGGCCCGAGGCGGTGCTGCGGGTGGTGAGCGACCCCACCCGCCACGCGCTCTCCACCGAGGCCTGGAGCGTGCTCGAGCTGGTGGACGGGCTCAAGCGGGCCCGCTCGATCGCGCTGGAGTCCGACCTCCCCGAGACCCAGGTCTACCACCTGCTCTACGAGCTGCAGAGCCGGGGCCTGCTGGGCGAGGCCGAGATCCGGCCCACCGACCCCCTGATCCTGGTGGTGGCCGAGTCGTCGCTGGTGCGGCGTTTGCTGCTGGTGACCCTCGAGCGCTCGCGCTACCGGGTGGTGATGCCCCACGACCCCGACTCGGCCCGGCGCATGCTCGAGCACCACAAGCCCCAGGCCGTCATCCTCCAGGTGCGCGACCTCGCCGAGCGCGTGCGGCAACTGCGGGCCTCGCCCGACGGCCGCTTCGTGCCCGTCTGGGCGGTGGCCGAGGAGCCGCCGAGGGGCTTCTGGGTGCGCAGCGCGCGCGTCGGGCACATCCCCAAGCCCTTCAGCGAGGAGGACCTGCTCGACGCGCTCTCCGGCATCAAGCGCAAGGTCTGACCGCCCTTCCCGCAGACACCCGACCGGCCGCCCCGGGGCGCTCAGCGGAACCGGGCGGCCTCGAGGCCCTCGTGCACCAGCAGCCGCAGCTTGAGCCCCTCCGCGCCCATGAAGCCGCCCAGCCGCCCGTCGGCGTGGATGACCCGCTGGGCGGGCACCACCAGGAAGAAGGGGCACGACCGCATCCCCGCCCCCACCCACCGGGCCGACAGGCCGAGCTCGCGGGCCAGGGCCCCGTAGCTGGTGGTCTGGCCGAAGGGCACCTGCCGCACGCGCTCGTACAGGGCCGCCCGCGCGGGGGGAAGGCCGCCGTAGTCGAGGGGAAGGTCGAGGAACATCTCGGGCTCGCCCCGGAAGTAGCGCTCGACCCGGGCGGCGAGGCGCTCGAGCAGCGGGTGCTCCCGCTCAGGGGAGCCCTCGGCCAGCACCAGCAGCCGCACCGCGGTCAGGCCCCGGTCGCTGGCCTCGGCGTAGAGCGGGCCGAAGGGGGTGGGGATGAGGCGGGCGTACATGGCTTTTTCAGCTTAGGGGGTCGTGTGTCCGGCGCTGAACGCCGATAGCCGATAGCTGATAGCCGATAGCCAAACGCAAAACGCGGGTCGTACGTCCTACATCGTACGCCAAACGCGAGACGCAAAGCGCAAAACGCCCCCTCCTCACCCCCCTTAGCAAGGGGGGGCAGGGGGGGATACCCC
>NZ_QXDL01000317.1:0-3234 GCF_003574345.1 Calidithermus terrae | reverse complement strand
GTGCCCGCGGGGGCGCTGGGGGCGGCCTGGGGCTGGGCGTCGAAGATGCCCAGCAGCGCGTCGAGCTCGCCGCCCTTGAGGTCTTGCATGAGGGCCATGGCGGCCTTGTGCTCCTGCTCGAGCTGGTCCACCAGCGGCATCGCCTCGGCGATGGCCTGGCGCACCTCGAGGATGCCCGAAGGCCCGACGCGGCCCAGGCGCTCGACCGCCGAGGTGAGGAACTCGATCATCGGCTTGAGGCGGATCACCGTCTCGCCGCCCATCGCCCGGTGGGCGTTGAAGCGCTCGAGCAGTTGGGCCAGGCTCACCGCCACCTCGGCGCGGAGGTTGTCCTGCACCTGCACCAGCCGGGCCAGCTCGGCCTTGATGGGGGCGGTGTCGGGGATCTCGCCCAGCGCCAGGCGGTTGCGGGCGTCGGCCACCAGGCTCATCAGCCTGTCCTCGCCCAGGCCGCGCAGGCCCTGGGCGGCGGCCTCGTAGCGGCTGAGCTCCCCGGCGAGCTGGCGGCGGCGCTGGTTGGCCTGCTCGTTCAGCCGCTCCTCGAGCTGCCGCTCCAGGGCGGCCGGGTCGGGGATGCGCCCCTCGGCCAGCGCGGCGCGGGCGTCGGAGAGGCCCGCGAGCTCGACGCCCGCCTCCTGGGCCTTCTGGGCCAGGGCCTCCAGCCGCTGGGCCACGAGGTCGCGGGTGCGCTGGGTGAGCTGGTGCAGGTAGTTCTCCAGCGCCACGAGGTCGTTGCCGGGGGTCTCGATCTGCTGGAGGAGCTGGGCGTGGTGGACCTCCAGGCCCGCCACCGCCGGCAGGGCCTGGGCGGCGGCCTTGAGGCTGGAGCGCTTGAGGCTCTCGTCGCGCTCCTTCTGCTCCTTGGTGAGGGCCACCATCAGCGCAGAGAAGTCCTGGCGCAGGGTCTGCAGGCCGGCCTCCTCGGGCTGCCCCTCGGCCAGGCGGGCCAGGTAGGCCTGCACCTGGGGGTGGTCGCGGTAGGTCGCCAGCGCCGACTCGGCCTCGGCGCGCAGGGCCTCGAGGGCCTGGGCCAGCCGGGCCGCCAGCGCGGCGAGCTTGGCGGTGTCCACGTCGTCGCGGTGCTCGGGGGCGGAGAGCTGGCGCATGCGGTCGCTGAGCCACTCGTAGCGGGCGCGGGCCTCGGAGAGGGCCTCGGCCTGCGCGGCCTTGAGCCGCTCCTCGAAGGCGCCCAGCGCCTCGCCCAGCAGGTTGCCCTGGGCCAGCTCCCCCTCGAGGCGGGCCAGCTCCTCGGCCACGCCGGCGCGGGCGAGCACCGCCGCGTAGCGCTCCTTGAGGGTCTCGAGGCGGCGGCGGTCCTCGGCGAGGTCGATCTCGCGGATGCGGGTCTGCTGCTCCTGGCTGAGGCTGTCGAGGTCGATGACGATGTCCCAGGCCTCGCCGGTGGCCGGGGCGGCCTCGGGGGCGTCGGTCTCCACCAGCGGCTCGGCCGCCACCACCGGCTCGTCCTCGTCCTCGACGAAGAGCGCGGGCTCGGTGGCGTTGCGCGGGGCGCTGATGGCGCTCGACTCCACCAGCTTGCGCAGCTCGGCGGCCAGGGTGCGCGCCCGCTCGACCTCGGCCTGGGCCAAGGTCTCGCCGGAGTGGGCCTCCTGGATCTGGCGGATCAGCGACTCCAGGCGCCGGATCTTGGGCCCGCCGATCATCTTGACCCGCTCGAACACCGCCTGAAGGTCGGCGATGTCGCGGGTCTGGCGCAGCAGGGCGCTCTGCAGGCGCTCCTCGAGCTGCTGCAGCAGCTCCTGGCCCTCGCGCAGCATGCGGCTGGCCTCGGCGCCCTCGGGCTCCTTGCGCAGCACGCTGAGGATGCCGCGCAGGCGGGCAACCTCGGGCCAGTCGAGGTAGAGGCTGAAGCGCTTGAAGCCCGACTCCAGCGCCGCCAGCCCACCCCCGACCTCGGCCCCGGCCTGCTCGCGCAGCTCCTTGAGCAGGCCGTCAACGAGGCCGCGGGCCTCGGCGGGGGTGCGGTTGGCCTGCAGCTCGCGGTAGACCAGGCGTTTGAGGATGCTCTCGGCCTGTCCGACGTCCAGGCGGTCGGGGTCAACCCCCAGCCGCCGCACGCCTTCCTCCAGGATGGACTGGGTCTTGGCGCCGAGCAGGGGCTCGAGCGACTGATACAGGTTCTGGTACAAAGACACTTGCGACGCCTCCAGCTCTAAGTTACCTCAAGCCCGCTGCCTTCTCGGGTTCCGCCGCCGAGGGCCAGGTTCGTTCAGGGACGATTAAAACTCCTCGTCCCACTCCACGATGGTCTCGCTGGTGAGCTTGGGGTCGGGCGCGGTGCGCATGGGCGCGGTGGCGGCGAGGCCCGGGTTGGTCTGGACCACGGTGGTGGTGTTGCGGGCGCGGCGGTCCTGGATGAGCCCGAACTGCACGGCGATCCCCCGCAGGCCGGCCGCCGAGAGGCCGATCACCAGGAAGAGCGTGAGCCCCCACAAAAGCTGGGCGATCAGGCTGCCCTGGATCGAGAAGGTCGAGAGGGGCGCCAGGAAGGTCAGGTTGCCGAAGCGGGGGTCGGCCAGGATGGCGCTGACGTAGGCCAGCCCCTCGATCACGGCGGGAAGGAAGAGGAAGAAGAAAGCCAGGCCCAAGAGGCGCCAGTAGGCGTTGCGCCCGCCGAAGGTGAGGTTGACGAGGTAGAGCGGGAACACCGCCAAAAGCGCCGCCAGGATGAACAAGAAGGCCCGGGGGATGCCCAGCAGCAGCAGCTCGAGCTGCACCTGCAGGGTGTGGTTGAAGCCCAGGCTGCGCCCCTCCAGCCGCTCCTCGACCTCCTGCACCTCGGCCAGGGCCACGGCCAGGTCGGTGGCGCGCAGGCCCACCGCGTCCTGCATGCGCCCCAGCAGCCGGTCGAAGCGGTCGGCGAAGGCCGGGTCGAGGACCTGCACCACGGGGTAGTAGCGCTCCTTGTAGGCGTCGTGGGCGAGCTCGAGGTACTCGCGCACCTCCTCGAAGTTGCCGGTCTTGACGTGGGCGGTGGCCTCGCCCAGGCGGGCGCGCAGGTCGAGGTTCATGGAGCGCACCCAGTCGCCTAAGCCGGCGAAGCCCAGCCGCGCCAGCACCGCGTTCACCCGGGCCTGGGTCCCGGCGTCGAGCTTGCCCTCGTAGCGCTCCTCGTGGCCGCCCGTCGCCGCGTGGGCCGGGCCGGCGGCGGGGGTGGACTGCGCCACCACCGGGCGGACCGCGGCGGGCTTAGGCGCCGGGGCGGGCTGGGCC
>NZ_QXDL01000316.1:0-3302 GCF_003574345.1 Calidithermus terrae | reverse complement strand
CCCGCCGCTCGCGCGGCCCCCGCCGGCCCCCTGCCGCGCGAGCGGCGGGTGTTGCAGGCGCTGGGCCTGGGCCACCTCGAGCCCCCGCCCAGCGCCCGGCACGAGGTCGAGCGCTGGCTGGTGGAGGAGGGGTACGTGGGCGAGGGCGTGCTCTACGCCGAGCTCGCGCGCTCCAGCGGCTGCCCCCTGTGGCCGGGGCTCGACGGGCTGGTGCTCGAGCGGCAGCCCGGGCAGCCCGACCAGGCCGAGGCCCTCGAGCGGCTGCGGCTGCTGAGCGTGCGCCGGGGGGGACAGGCCTACTACGTCTCCTGGCGCGCCTTCGTCGAGGATGAGATCGCCGCGGCGGGGCTGGAGCCGCGCCCGGTGGCCCTGACCTACCCTGAGATCTGGCGCATCGCCCACCGCTCCGCCCAGCGCGGGCGCCCGGCCGGCGCCCGGCCCAAGAGCGCCCTGGAGGCGCTGTGGCTCAAGGGCCGCATCGACCGGCGCACCTTCGAGGAACACCAGGCCGACCCCCGGCGGGGGGAGAGCCTGCTGCTGGCCCAGGGCCTCGTCAGCGAGGAGCAGCTGACCGAGGCGCGGGCCGAGGCGCTGGGCCTGGCCTACGTGGACCTGCAGGCCGCGCCCCCCGACCCGGGGGTGCGCCGGCGCATCAGCGACGCCTACGCCATCTCGCTGCGGGCCATCCCCTACCGGATGAACGAGGCGGGGGAGCTGGTGGTGGCGGTGTCCGACCCCGAGGACATCCAGCGCAACGACGAGCTGCGCATGCTGCTGCGCAACACCCCGCTGCGGCTGGCCCTGGCCTCGCCCAGCGCCATCCAGCGCGTGATCGCCCGGGACGGAGGGGCTGGAGGTCGAGGGCAACGCCCTCGACCGGCTGGTGGGCTCCTTCATCCGCGAGGCCCTGCTCTCCGACGCCTCCGACGTGCACGTAGAAAGCCACAAGCACCAGGGGGTGGTGCGCATGCGGCGCGACGGGGAGCTGCACGAGTACACCACGCTCCCGGCGCGCTCGACCCCGCTGGTGATCCAGAAGGTCAAGCTCAAGGCCAACCTCGACATCGCCGAGCGGCGCCGCCCGCAGGACGGGCGCTTCCGCTTCAAGGAGGGGGGCCTCGAGGCCAACGTGCGGGTGTCCACGGTGCCCGGCATGTACGGGGAGAAGGCCGTGCTGCGGCTGCTGAGGAACGAGGGCAAGGCCCCGCCGCTGGAGGAGGCGGGGTTCCAGGCCGACACCCTGGAGGCCCTGCGCCGGATCATCCGGCGGCCCTACGGGCTGTTCCTGATCACCGGGCCCACCGGCTCGGGCAAGACCCGCACCGGCATCTCCATCCTGAGCGAGATCGCCCGGCCCGAGGTCAACGTGCTGACCGTGGAGGATCCCGTGGAGTACGAGCTGCCGGGGTTGACCCAGGTGCAGGTCAACCCCCAGGCCGGGGTGACCTTCGCCGACGTGCTGCGGGCCTTCCTGCGGCAGGACCCCGACATCATCTACGTCGGGGAGATCCGCGACCGCGAAACGGCGCAGGTGGCGGTGCAGGCGGCGTTCACCGGCCACCTGGTCATCGCCACGCTGCACACCAACGACGCGCCCAGCAGCGCCACCCGGCTGATGGACCTCGGGGTCGACCCCGCCAACGTCAGCGCGGCGCTGCTGGGGGTGCTGGCCCAGCGCCTGGTGCGCAGGCTCTGCCCGGCGTGCTCGAGCGAGGACCGCGAGGGCAAGAGCGAGCGCTTGCTGCACCGGGAGCTCCGCCACGCCCGGCTGCCCAACCCCGACGGCTGCCGCCACTGCCGCGGGGGCTACGCCGGGCGCACCGGGATCTTCGAGCTGATGGAGGTCGACCGCACCCTGCAGTCGGCGCTGGCCCAGCGGGCCGCCACCGACCGCATCCGCGAGCTGGCGCTGGAGAAGGGCATGCGCACGCTGGCGGAGGACGGGGTGCTCAAGGTCGAGCAGGGCGTGACCTCAGCCGAGGAGGTGCTGGCGAAGACCATGGCCTAGGCCTGCGGGGTCGGCCCCGCCACGCCGACCCCGCGCCGCTTACGGAGAAGACGGAGAAGGGAGAAGACACATGATGACTAAAGGTGCTGCGTTCATGGAATTCCTCGACCTGCTGAACACGGCGGTGTACATGCAGGCCAGCGACATCATCGTCAAGCCCGACCTGTTGCCCGTGGCCCGGGTGCACGGGGAGCTGAGGCTGATGGAGGGGAGCCGCATCTTCGTGGGTCGCGAACTCGAGGAGAGCGTCAAGAAACTGCTCAACCTCGACGACGACGAGGACTCGGCGGGGCGCGTGCCCGACCCCATGGTCAACGAGCGCGTGCAGCGCTGGATGGAGCAGAAGAGCCTCGACTTCTCCTTCTTCCTGCGCGACGTGGGGCGCTTCCGGTTGCACGTGTTCATGGAGCGGGGCAAGTGGTGCGTGGTGGCGCGCACCATCCCCTCGGAGATCCGCAGCCTGGGCGAGCTCGGCCTGCCGGAGCGGCTGTTCGACCTCGTGCAGATGCCGCGGGGCCTTTTCCTCGTGACCGGGCCAACCGGCTCGGGAAAATCAACGACCTTGAACACCCTCGTGAACTACCTCAACGAGAACTTCGCCAAGCACATCGTCACCATCGAAGACCCCATCGAGTTCCACCACAAGAACCTGCGGTCGGTGATCTCCCAGCGCGAGGTCGGATCGGACACCCTCAGCTTCCGCCAGGCCCTCAAGGATTCGCTGCGCGAGAACCCCGACGTGATCCTGGTGGGCGAGATGCGCGACCCCGAGACCATCGGCGCCGCTATCACCGCCGCCGAGACCGGCCACCTGGTGCTGGGCACCCTGCACACCAAGGGCGGCCCCGAGACGGTGAGCCGCATCCTCGACGCCTTCCCCGCCGAGCAGCAAGCCCAGGTCACGGTGCAGCTGGCCAGCAACCTGGTGGGGGTGGTCTCCCAGCAGCTGGTGCCGCGCTGCGACCAGCCCGGGCGCATCGCCGCCTACGAGCTCTTGACGAACTCGCCCGCGGTGTCCAACATCATCCTCGCGCGCAAGTCGGCCGGGCAGATGCGCGCCGACCTCTCTGCCGCGCGCGAGGTCTTCACCCCCATGGACATGAGCCTGGCCGGCCTGGTCAAGCAGGGCAAGATCAGCATGGCCGCCGCGGAGGCGAGGGCTTATGACGTGGCTGAGGTCCGCCGCTTCTGCGCGCTCTAAGCCCCACCCCCACCGCCTGGTGGCCCTGCTCACCCCGCACCACCTGCGGCTGCTGTGGCTGCGGGGTGAGCAGGGCCACCAGGCGGTGGGGGT
>NZ_QXDL01000315.1:0-3327 GCF_003574345.1 Calidithermus terrae | reverse complement strand
CGAGCTCGGCCGCTGGTGCGGCGCCCGCAAGGGCAGCCCCCTGCCCGACGGCTGCGGCTACCAGGGCGAGTGGCTCACCCACTTCGCCGCGCGCGACAACTGCTCCATGCAGCTAAGGCACGTCGAGCTCGAGCGCGAGGGCGAGCGGGTGCGGGGCAGCTACCGCAACGCGGCGAACGGGGCTAAGGGGGCCATCGAGGGCGTGCTCGAGGCCGGCGTCCTGCGCGGCACCTACACCGCCGGCACCAGCCGCCGCAGCTTCGAGTGGACCCTCACCCCCGACGGCCGGGGCTTCAACGGCGTGGCGGGCGAGCTCGGCCGCTGGTGCGGCGCCCGCAAGGGCAGCCCCCTGCCCGACGGCTGCGGCTACCAGGGCGAGTGGCTCACCCACTTCGCCGCGCGCGACAACTGCTCCATGCAGCTAAGGCACGTCGAGAACCGCATCAGCGGCAGCTTCTGCGAGGGCAGTCTTTCGGGCGCGGTGCGCTACGAGGCGGGCCGCATGGTCGCCGAGGGGACCTGGAATTCCAGCATCACCGGGGCCCAGGGCCGCTTCCGCTTCGAGCTGACCTCCATCGACACCCTGCAATTCCGGGGCAACGCGCACGACCTCGAGTGGTGCGGCTGGCGCGAGGGCCTGCCCAAGCCGGCGCAGTGCGGCCTGGAGCGCTAGGGGTACGCCGATGGCCGATCGCCGGTAGCCCAACACCGAAGACGGAAGCCGAGAGTCGCTTGTGGGGGCGAGCCGGTAGCTCGCCCTCTTGCTCGCTTCAGGAATGGTCCTGGCATGACCGCGCTGCCGGCCATTAACAACTTCCCCATCGAAAAAGCTCCCCTTGACGGGGAGCTTCGGCAGCGTGGGGCTTTATCGCGGGAACCGATCTAGCTGTTGGGGTTGACCCGGATGCTGGGCCCCATGGTGGTGGTGATGTAGACGGTGCGGAGGTAGGTGCCCTTGGCGCCTTCGGGCTTCACGCCCTCGACGGCCTTGAGGAAGGCCCGCACGTTCTCGGCGATCTGGCTGGGGCTGAAGCTGGCCTTGCCCACCGGGCCGTGGACCACGCCGGTCTTGTCGTTGCGGAACTCGATGCGGCCGGCCTTGATGGCCTTGACCATGTCGCCGATGTTGAAGCCCACGGTGCCGGCCTTGGGGTTGGGCAGCAGGCCCTTGGGGCCGAGCACGCGGCCGAGCTTGGAGCCCACCGCGCCCATCACGTCGGGGGTGGCGACCACGGCGTCGAAGTCGGAGCGGCCGTCGAGGATCTCCTGGATGATCTCCTCGCCCGCGGCGATGTCGGCGCCGGCCTCGCGCGCCTCCGTGATCTTCTCGCCCTTGGCGATGGCCAGCACCCGCACGGTGCGGCCGGTGCCGTGGGGCAGGGCCACGGTCGAGCGCACGTTCTGGTCGGACTTCTTGGCGTCGATGCCAAGCTTGACGTGCACCTCGACGGTCTCGTCGAAGCGGGCCGACCTGATCTGGGGGATCAGGGCGGCGGCTTCCTCGATGGTGTAGATCTTGTTGAAGTCCACCTTCTCGAGGAGCGCGCGGTAGCGCTTACCGTGCTTAGGCATTGGGCACCCCCACGACTTCCAGACCCATGCTGCGGGCCGAACCGGCGATCTGGTGGGCGGCGGCCTCGAGGTCGGTGGCGTTCATGTCGGGCAGCTTCTGCTTGGCGATGGCCAGGCACTGCTCCCAGGTGATCTTGCCGGCCTTGTCGCGGCCGGGTTTCTGGCTGCCCTTCTCGATCCCCGCGGCCTTGCGGATGAGGTAGGAGGCGGGCGGGGTCTTGGTGATGAAGGTGAAGGAGCGGTCGGAGTAGATGGTGATCTCCACCGGCACGATAGCGTCGCCCATGTTGGCCGAGGCCGCGTTGAAGGCCTTCACGAACTCCATGATGTTGGCCCCGTGCTGGCCCAGGGCGGGGCCCACGGGCGGCGCGGGGGTTGCTTTCCCAGCCGGAAGCTGGAGCTTGACCATTGCTTGTACCTTCTTCATTTGTTTCTCCTTTGGCTCCCTCGAACTTCGAGGTGTTATCGCCGGCACCCTGGGGGCGCTGTCTAGGGCCGAGGCTTAAAGAAGCACCCTCGACGCTGGACTCCAAACCTGCACCGCTCGCTCAGGAGCGGACCACCTGGGCGAAGTCGAGCTCGACCGGGGTCTCGCGCCCGAAGATCGAGACCAGGACCTTGACCTTGTTGCGCTCGGAGTTGATCTCGCTGACCACGCCGGTGAAGTCGGCGAAGGGGCCGCTGATGACGCGCACCACCTCGCCCTCCTTGAAGGAGACCTGGGGCTTGGGGCTTTCCTTCTTCCCGGCGAGCCCGCTGACCTCGAGCAGGTGCTGCACCTCGTCGGGGCTCAGCGGCACCGGGTGGGTGGCGGTGCCCACGAAGCCGGTGACCCCGGGGGTGCCGCGCACCACCTCGTAGGCCTCGTTGACCTCGCCCGCCTCGTCGCCGAGATCGACCTGCACGTAGACATAGCCCGGGTAGAGCTTGCGGCGAACGACCTCCTTCTTGCCGCCCTCGCGGTGCTCCACCACCTCTTCCGCCGGGATCAGCACCTGAAAGATCTTGTCCTGCATGTTCAGGGCCTTGACCCGCTTCTCAAGGTTCTGCTTGACTTTGTCTTCGTAGCCCACGTAGGTGTGGACCGCGTACCATTCGATGCTCATCGGTTGATCAGCCCCGTCAGGAAGCGGAAGACCAGGTCGTAGAGGCCCAGGATGACCATGGCGAAGAACGCGAAAAGCAGGATGGCCTGGGTCGATTGGATGATCTCCTCGCGGGTCGGCCAGGTGACCCGGGCCAGCTCCGCGCGGGCCTCACGGAAGTAGTTGACGATCCGCGCCAGGAGAGGACGGCGAGGGGTGTTGCCGGTGCGTTCTGCCACGAGAACCTCCCGAACCCTCAGACCTTGACTTCTTTGTGCGGCAGGTGCTTGTTGCACCAGGGGCAGAACTTCTTGAGCTCGAGCTTGCCCGTGGTGTTGCGCCGGTTCTTCTCGGTCGCGTAGTTGCGGCGCTTGCACTCGGTGCACTCGAGCAAGAGCTTGATCCTCACATCGCTAGCCATCTTCTCTCACCTTCTTTGGCCCGCGGGCGGCTAAGAGCGCCCACAAGACCTCTCCTCAGGGCGCTTGCCCAGCCAGCGCCACACTTCGCGCCACTGGCTGGGCCCGCCCGCAAGCACTGGGTTTACTCCAGGATCTTGGCGACGACGCCGGCGCCGACGGTGCGGCCGCCCTCGCGGATGGCGAAGCGCAGGCCCTCCTCCATGGCGATGGGCTTGATGAGCTCGACGGTGAAGGTGACGTTGTCGCCG
>NZ_QXDL01000314.1:0-3357 GCF_003574345.1 Calidithermus terrae | reverse complement strand
GGGCTGGGCCAGCGCGAGCGGGAGCGGGGCGGCGAGGGCGACCCAGAGGAACTGGCGCCGGGTCCACGGGCGGTCTTTCACGGCAAACCTCCTGGGCTCGAGTCCTCTAGGGCTCGAGACGGGTCCTAAGGTAGGGCACGAGTGTGAAGATTGGGCGAAAGCCCCGAGCTACTTTTCGACGGGGACGCGCCACCTGGCCTCGGCGATGGTGGAGATCCCGCTGACGACGACGATGATCTCGGTGAGGCCGGGGTCGGCGAGGTCGGCGGTGAGGGTGAGGTAGCCCAGGCGGACGGTCCGGCCGGGAGGGGCCACGAAGCTGCCCGTTATCGGGCGCATCTTGACCGGCTGGCCCAGGTTGCTGCTGGCGCTGAAGTTGTCCTGGGTGAGCCGGAACACGAGGTCGCCCTGCCGGCGGCTGGTGAGGCTGGCTTCGATCAGGAGGCCGTCGGGGTTGGTCCGCAGCAGGCGGAGGGTGAGCTCGAGGCCCCCCTGCTTCCAGGTCTGGCCCAGCTCGAGCACCGTTCCCGCTTCGGTGTCGCCCGCCACCCGGGCATAGCGGATCTCCACCCGGTAACGCCGCCCCGCCACCAGCGTGAGGCTGTGCGAGGCGGGGTTGGGCGCGTAGAGGTTGCCCCCGGCGCTCACCCGGTCGGCGCGCAGGACGTAGTTGCCGGTGCCGAGCTGGCTCACCAGCACGCTCTCCACGATGCGCAGGCGGGTGCCGCCCGGCCCGGTGAGCACCACGGCCGCATCGACGCCCTTGGGGAGGCCGCTGACGACGACCTCGAGGCTGGCCGTGTTCTGCGCCGCGCCCCAGAACCCGGCGACGGCTAGGCTCAGGATGCCTGTGGAGTACGCGAGCAACCGGTTCATGCGACCACCCCCGGGTTTGACGCTGGCTCGGATCACCCCGATTCTAAGAGGGGCCCTGGGGCTTGGCAATCGAGGCTCGTATGACGTTTTTACATCTTGGCGTGGAAATACCGTAGCATAGAGCGAGGAGGCGATCATGCGCGAAGTGTTTGTGGTTTCGGCGGTGCGGACCCCCATCGGGAAGTTCGGCGGGGCGCTCAAGGACTTCTCTCCCATCGACCTGGGCGCCCACGTGATGAAGGCGGCGCTCGAGAAGGCCGGGGTGCAGGGTGGCGACCTCGACCTCTTCGTCTTCGGGCAGGTGCTCAGAGCCGGGCACGGCCAGCTCCCCCCGCGCCAGGCCGCGTTCAAGGCGGGCATCCCCGAGAGCGTGGACGGCTACGCGGTGGACATGGTGTGCGCCTCGGGGATGCAGGCCACCGCCAACGGCGCCCTGGCGATCAAGAACCACGACGCCGAGCTGGTGCTCGTGGGCGGCATGGAGTCGATGACCCAGACCGGCTTCTACCTCAGCAGCCGGGCCCGCTGGGGCTACAAGTACCTGGCCGGGGCCCCCGAGCAACTGCAAGACGTCCTCCAGCGCGACGGGCTCTCCGACCCCTTCACCGGCGAGGCCATGGGCGACCAGACCGAGCGGCTGGCCGCCGAGTTCGGCGTCACCCGCGCCGAGCTCGACGAGGTGGCGCTGCAGTCGAACCTGCGGGCGGCCCAAGCCGCCGAGGCCTGCCGCTTCGGCCGGGAGATCGTGCCCGTCGAGGTCAAGACCCGCAAGGGGGTGGAGGTGGTGAGCAAGGACGAGGGCGTGCGCCCCGAGACCACGCTCGAGTCCCTCGCCGCGCTGCGCCCGGCCTTCAGGAAGGACGGCGTGCTCACCGCGGGCAACTCCTCGCAGATCTCCGACGGGGCGGCGGCGCTGCTGCTGGCGAGCGGGGAGGCCGTGGAGAAGTACGGCCTCAAGCCCATCGCCCGCATCCTGGGCTCGAGCTGGGCCGCCGGGGAGCCCTGGCGCTTCCCCGAGGCCCCGGTGCCGGCGGTCAAGAAGCTTTTGGGCAAGCTGGGGATGCGAGTCTCCGACTTCGACCTCTTCGAGAACAACGAGGCCTTCGCCCTCAACAACGTCCTCTTCCACCGGCTGCTGGGCGTGCCGATGGAGCAGCTCAACGTCCACGGCGGGGCCATCGCGCTGGGCCACCCCATCGGCGCGAGCGGGGCCCGCATCCTCACCACCCTGATCCACGCCCTGCACACCCACGGCAAGAGCCGCGGCCTGGCCGCGATCTGCCACGGCACCGGCGGCTCGACCGCGCTGGCGCTCGAGGCCCTCCCGGCCTGAGCGGCAAGACCTCGCGCCCCCGGCCTTGTGCCGGGGGTTTTGCCGCCGGGCTCGGGACGTTCGGCCCTGGGAGGGTTACGCCGCCGAGGGTAGGGTGGCCGTGGCGAGAGCGGGGGCCGTGACCCGGCCTCCCGGTGGGACGTGGCCGTGAGTTCGCCGGGAACGCGCCCACTCTTTGACTCATCGAGGCTTAGTACACTACCCCCAAGGAGGTGCATTCATGGCAGAGAACCCGCAAGAGACCAAGGGCAAGACCTGGGTCGAAGAGATCGAGATTTCCGGCGGCCAGCTCGTGGATAAGGTTCGGGAATTGGTGCAGGAGGGCAACGCCCGCCGCGTGACGGTGTGCAAGCCGAACGGGGAGGAGATCTTCTCGGTGCCCCTGACGGTGGGCGTGCTGGTGGGCGGCGTGGTGACGGTGGCCCTGCCCGTGCTGGCGGCGCTGGGCGTGATCGCCGGGATCGTCACCCGCGTGCGGCTGAAGGTCGAGCGGGAGGAGGGGGCTACCACCGAGATCCGGGAGGAGCCCATCGCCGAGGTGCGGCCCCAGGACCCGGAGGTCCGGCCCGAGGACAAGCCCCTCTGAGGAGGCCGCAAGTGGCGGAAGAGAAGCGAACGTGGGTGGATGAGCTCGAGGCCACCAGCGCCAACCTGGTGCAGAGGGTGCAGGAGCTGCTGCGCGACGCCAGCGCGACCCGCGTCATCATCTGCAAGCCGGACGGCAGCGAGCTGATCTCCCTGCCCCTGACGGCGGGGGTGCTGGTGGGCGGGGTGCTCACCCTGGCCCTGCCGCGCCTGGCGGCGATCGGGGCGATCGCGGGGATGGTGACGCAGTTCAAGCTCAAGGTGGTGCGGCAGGCCGATGCCCGGGTGGAGGCCCGCACCGAGGAGGAGGAGAAGCAGACCCTCAACCCCGAGTCGCCCTCGAGCCCGCCCCAACCCTGAGCGGGCGAGGAATCCTGCAGGGGCGAACCTCGTGTTCGCCCCGTTCGTTTCTTTTTTGGGGGGGGAGGGGGGTGTGCGGTGCTTTGGTTTGGTGACCCCCGCTCCCCCGAGGGACTCGCAGGCATGCCGCCGGGCCTCAGCGCCCGCGTACGCGGGGGTGCGGGCCGCACCTTGACCCGGCGGCATGCCCGTCTGCGCCACCC
>NZ_QXDL01000313.1:0-3377 GCF_003574345.1 Calidithermus terrae | reverse complement strand
GCGGTAATCTACTCGTTGCGCTGTCCAGAGGGCGGCGCGGGGACCTTGAAAGCGAAGGAGTCGAGAGAAGCGATGAGATCACTGCTCCTCGGCCGCCGGGGGCGCGGGCGCCGTAGGGATACGGGGCGCGGGCCGGCGGGGGCCGAGGGGCTGGGAGTACCAGAGAAGGGTCAAGATAGGAAGGGCACACGGTGGATGCCCTGGCACCCGAACCGACGAAGGACGTGATTACCTGCGAAAAGCCACGGGGAGCTGGTAGTGAGCGCCGATCCGTGGGTGTCCGAATGGGGGAACCCACCCTCTGGGAACAGGGGGTACCGCGCGAGCGGGGGGAACGCCGGGAACTGAAACATCTAAGTACCGGCAGGAGAAGAAAGCGAAAGCGATTCCCTGAGTAGCGGCGAGCGAAAGGGGAGCAGCCTAAACCCGTGTGCGTGCACACGGGGGTTGTGGGGCGCCCGAGATCGAAGCTGAGCCTTAGCCGAGCCGCCTGGGAAGGCGGACCAGAGAGGGTGAAAGTCCCGTAGGCGAAAGGGGGAGGCTAGAGGGGCGTACCCGAGTAGCCCGGTTTTCGTGGAAGACTGGGCGAATCCGCGCGGCCCACCGCGTAAGGCTAAATATTCCGGGTGACCGATAGCGAAGCAGTACCGTGAGGGAAAGGTGAAAAGAACCCCGGGAGGGGAGTGAAAGAGAACCTGAACCCGTGTGCTTACAAGCAATCGCGGCGCCACACGGGCGTTGCGGTGTGCCTATTGAAGCATGAGCCGGCGACTTACGTTGGCGTGCGAGCTTAAGGCGGCAGCCGGAGGCGTAGCGAAAGCGAGTCCGAAGAGGGCGGGAGTACGCCGGCGTAGACTCGAAACCTGGAGAGCTAGGCCTGGCCAGGCTGAAGCGCGGGTGACACCGCGTGGAGGGCCGAACCGGTTGGAGATGCAAATCCCTCGGATGAGCTGGGCCTAGGAGTGAAAAGCTAACCGATCCAGGAGATAGCTAGTTCTCCCCGAAATGACTTTAGGGTCAGCCTCGGGCGCTGATTGCGGCCTGTAAAGCACTGATTGGGCTAGGGGGCCTACCAGCCTACCAAACCCTGTCAAACTCTGAAGGGTCGCAAGGGGAGCCCGGGAGTGAGGGCATGAGTGCTAACATCCATGTCCAAGCGCGGGAACAACCGAGACCGCCAGCTAAGGTCCCCAAGTTCGGGCTAAGTGGATAAGGATGTGAGGCCGCACAGACAGCCAGGAGGTTGGCTTAGAAGCAGCCACCCTTGAGAGAGTGCGTAATAGCTCACTGGTCGAGTGGCCTTGCGCCGAAAATGATCGGGGCTTAAGCCCGACACCGAAGCTGCGGGGTGCGCGCGAGCGCACCGGTAGGGGAGCGTTCCCTATGCCGACGAAGCCATACCGCGAGGGGTGGTGGAGGTACGGGAAGTGCGAATGCCGGCATGAGTAACGATAAATGGGGTGAGAATCCCCGTCGCCGTAAACCCAAGGTTTCCTACGTTATGGTCGTCATCGTAGGGTTAGGCGGGGCCTAAGGCGAGGCCGAGAGGCGTAGTCGACGGACAACTGGTTAATACTCCAGTCCCACTCTAGGTGCGATGGAGGGACGCTCTAGGCTAGGCAGACCGGAGCCATGGACGAGCCCGGCCAGAAGCGCAAGGGGGGCTACAGGCAAACCCGTAGCCCGCTACCCGTGCGCGGTGGGGAAGGCGCGAGCTGACAACCTGCCGAAGCCAGGGAGCCGAGAAAAGCTTCTAAGCATAACCGAAGAGTGCCCGTACCGCAAACCGACACAGGTGGGTGGGTGTGAGAGCACCAAGGCGCGCGAGAGAACCCTCGTTAAGGAACTTTGCAATCTAGCCCCGTAACTTCGGGAGAAGGGGTGCCCCCGGCGACGGGGGCCGCAGCGAATAGGCGCTGGCGACTGTTTACCAAAAACTCAGCTCTCTGCGAACACGTAAGTGGAGGTATAGGGAGCGACGCTTGCCCGGTGCTGGAAGGTCAAGGGGAGGGGTGCGAGCCCTGATCCGAAGCCCCAGTGAACGGCGGCCGTAACTATAACGGTCCTAAGGTAGCGAAATTCCTTGTCGGGTAAGTTCCGACCTGCACGAAAAGCGTAACGATCAGCGCGCTGTCTCAACGAGGGACTCGGTGAAATTGAACTGGCTGTGAAGATGCAGCCTACCCGTGGCAGGACGAAAAGACCCCATGGAGCTTTACTGCAGTCTGGCATTGGCTTCTGGACAGGCCTGCGTAGGATAGGTGGGAGCCTGCGATCCCCGGCTTTCGGGCCGGGGGGAGGCGCCGGTGAAATACCACCCTGGCCTGTTCGGGAGCCTAACCCCGGGCGGGGGACCGTGCTTGATGGGCAGTTTGACTGGGGCGGTCGCCTCCCAAAGCGTAACGGAGGCGCCCAAAGGTTCCCTCAGCGTGGACGGAAACCACGCGGTGAGCGCAAGGGTAGAAGGGAGCCTGACTGTGAGGCCGGCGAGCCGAACAGGAGCGAAAGCTGGGCCTAGTGAACCGGTGGTGCCGTGTGGAAGGGCCATCGATCAACGGATAAAAGTTACCCTGGGGATAACAGGCTGATGATTCCCGAGCGTCCATAGCGGCGGAATCGTTTGGCACCTCGATGTCGGCTCGTCACATCCTGGGGCTGAAGAAGGTCCCAAGGGTTGGGCTGTTCGCCCATTAAAGTGGCACGCGAGCTGGGTTCAGAACGTCGTGAGACAGTTCGGTCTCTATCCGTCACGGGCGGAGGAAGTTTGGGGGGGGCTGCTCCTAGTACGAGAGGACCGGAGTGGACGTACCGCTGGTTTTCCGGCTGTCCTTCCAAGGGCAAATGCCGGGTAGCCAAGTACGGGAGAGATAACCGCTGAAAGCATCTAAGCGGGAAACTCGCCCCGAGATGAGACTTCCCACGGAGCGATCCGGTAAGGGCCCTGCGAGACGAGCAGGTGGATCGGCCGGGGGTGGAAGTGCAGCGATGCACGGAGCCGACCGGTGCGAATGGCCCGAGGTCTTGACCTCTTCAGCACTCATACCCGCCCCCCTCTCGGCTGCTTCGCTTTCGCCGGTCCGACCTTTACAGCTACGACGTCGCAAGCGAAGGCGTAATCGGAAGCGACAACAGCAGACGCCTCTGTGCTCATGGCGGTGTGGTCCCACCCGTACCCATTCCGAACACGGAAGTGAAACGCACCTGCGCCGATGGTACTCGGCCCGAAGGGGCCCGGGAGAGTAGGGCAGCGCAGAGGTTTTCCCTTTTCCTTCACCCGCGCAGCGCCCCGCGCCGCGCGTGCGGGAGTAGCTCAGCCGGTAGAGCACAACCTTGCCAAGGTTGGGGTCGCGAGTTCGAGTCTCGTCTCCCGCTCCATT
>NZ_QXDL01000312.1:0-3443 GCF_003574345.1 Calidithermus terrae | reverse complement strand
GGGAGGGGGTCGCCGGCGCGGAGGGCGCGGAAGGCGCGCTCGAGGGCTTTGTAGCGCTCGCCGCCCACGCCGCTGCGGCGCAGGCCGATGGTGTTGAGGCGGTAGTGGACGGCGGGGAAGCCGGTGGCGAGGCTGTAGGGGAGGATGTCCTTGCGGGCGCCCGCCATGCCGCCGAGGATGGCCCCGGCCCCCACGCGCACGAACTGGTGCACGGCGGCCCCGCCGCCGATGACCGCGCCCTTGCCCACGCTGACGTGGCCGGCGAGCATGACGTTGTTGGTCAGGATGACCCCGTCGGCGATCTGGCAGTCGTGGGCTACGTGGCTGTAGGCCATCAGGTAGCAGCCCGAGCCCACGCGGGTGGGGCGGTCGTCGCGGGTGGCGCGGTGCAGGGTGACGCCTTCGCGCAGGACCGTCTCGGGGCCTACCTCGAGCCAGGTCTCCTGGCCCTTGAAGGTCAGGTCCTGCGGCTCCCCGCCCAGCACGGCGTGGGCGCCTACCTGCACGCCCGCGCCCAGCCGCACGTAGGGCAGGACCACCGCGTGCGGCCCGACGCGGGCCCCGTCCCCGATCACGCTGGGGCCCTCGATGACGGCGTAGGGCCCGATCTCGACGCCCTGGCCGAGCTCCGCCCGGGCGGACACCACCGCCGTGGGGTGAATGCGGGTCTGGGTCATGGCGGCTCAGGCCTCGTTGCGCAGCACGAAGGCGAGGGTGGCCTCGGCCCGGACCTCGCCCTCGACCTTGGCCTCGACCCGCACCTTGCCCAGGCCGCGGCGGTACTGCAGCAGCTCGCCCTCCAGGATCAGGCTGTCGCCCGGCGTCACCGGCTTGCGGAAGCGCGCCTCCTCGACCCCCACCAGAAACACCAGCCCGCCGGGCTTGAATTCGGGCTGCTTGGTGACCACCGCCACCGAGGCCTGGGCCATGGCCTCGAGGATCAGCACCCCCGGCATGATGGGGTAGCCGGGGAAGTGGCCCTGGAAGTGGGGCTCGTTGAAGGTCACGTTCTTGAGGGCCCGGAAGCGCTTCTCGTCGGCCTCGAGCACGCGGTCGATGAGCAAGAAGGGGTAGCGGTGGGGCAAGACTTGCAGGATCTGTGTGATGTCCATAGGGGCTTAGCGGGAGCGGGGCGCCGAGACCCGGCCCTGCGGCAGGGCGTCGAGCGCCTTGGAGAGCTCGAGGGCGAGCTCGAGCGCGAGCAGGTCGTCCTCGAGGGTGACCAGAGGCGGGTCGTTGCGCTGGATGCGGTCGATGAAGTGCTTGAGCTGCCGGCGCAGCGGGTTCTCGTTGTGGATGGAGGTGCGCTCGACGTGGACGTGGGTGGGGCTGCCGAGCTCGCCCGTGCTCATGGCGCGGTGGATGGAGAGCTCGGTGTAGGGGTCGTTGGTGAAGTCCATGCGCACGACCTCGCCCGGCTGGGCGATGGTGAGCGAGCGCTCGGGCTGGGGTGAGACCCGGCTGGCGGTGAGCACGGCCTGGGTGCCGGAGGGGAACTCGAGCACCGCGTGGGCGTACTCGTCGCGCCCGTCGAGCGATTGCCCCACCACCGTGTAGCGCAGCGGCCTCTCCCGCAGCAGCAGCAGGATGAGGTCGAGGTCGTGGATCATCAGGTCGAGGATCACCCCGATGTCGCGGATGCGGCGGTTGTTCCCCACCCGCCGCGCCTCGATGACCCAGGGGGTCCCCACCAGGTTGGGGAGGTCGGCGACCGCCTGGTAGAAGCGCATGATGTGGCCCACCTGAAGCACCAGGCCGCGCTGCTCGGCCAGCTCGACGAGCTCGCGGGCCTGCTCGAGGGAGGGGGTCATGGGCTTTTCCACCAGCACGTGCACCCCGGCCTCCAGGAACAGCCGGGCCTGCTGGTAGTGATGCGAGGTGGGCGAGGCGATGGTCACTGCCTGAACCTGGCCCAGCAGGGCCTGCGGATCGGCATAGGCGGGCACCTCGAGGTCCTGCTCGATCACCCTTCTTCGCATGGGATCGGGGTCGGCGACGCCTACGAGCTTGACCCCGGGAAGCCCCGCATAGATCTGGGCGTGGTAGGTGCCCATGACCCCCACGCCGACCACACCAACTTTTAGCTCCATAGCCACCTCAACAGGGGCGAATCCAACATCGCCAGCATCATAACACCCGCCTTTCTCCGCCTCAGGCTGAATTTGCCCCGAAAAGGCCCATATTTGCGCCTCATTCCGGGCTTTCGCCTTGTGCGCCCTGGGGGGCTTTGGTAGGATGCCGTGGTTTGCAGGGCTTTTCGAGGTGTCAGCCGTGGCAAGAGGAACGCTATTCGTGATGACCGGGGCTTCGGGGGTGGGCAAGGGCACCATCCGGGCCCAGGTGATGGGGTACTTGCACAAAAGCCTGCACTACTCCATCTCGATGACCACCCGCGCGCCGCGTCCCGGCGAGAAGCACGGTCAGGATTACTACTTCGTCAGCAAGGAGGAGTTCGAGGCCCGCATCGCCCGCAACGGATTCCTCGAGCACGCCGAGTTCGTGGGCAACTACTACGGCACCCCCCGCGAGCCGGTGGAGGAGGCGCTCGACAGGGGCCTCGACGTGCTCCTGGAGATCGAGGTGCAGGGGGCCTTGCAGGTCGCCGAGCGCGCCCCAGACGCGGTGATGATCTTCATCGTCCCGCCCTCGCTCTCCGAGCTCAAGCACCGCCTGCTGCTGCGGGGCACCGAGAGCCTGGAGAAGATCGAGAAGCGCCTGGCGCAGGCCCGGCGCGAGATGGAGGCCGCCCACAACTTCCACTACGTCGTCGTCAACGACGAGCTCGGCAGCGCGGTGAACGACTTCATGGCCGTCATCCGGGCCGAGCGCCTGCGCTACCCCCGCATGCGGGAGGCCATCGCCCAGGCCCTGACCCACGACCCGGAAATTGACGCCGAAAACGCCGTGCTGGAGGAGACAATTCGCAAAGCAGGGTCTTGACACGCCGGGGGGATGTCTTCACAATCGGGAAGATTGCTAGGAGGAACCCCGTGGCCGAACCCGGTTTTGACCATCTGCTCAGCCTTACCGACTCCAAGTACCGCCTCACCGTCGTCGTCGCCAAGCGCGCCCAGCACCTGCTGCGCTACCAGTTCAAGAACAGCGTCCTCGAGCCCGCCGAGTGGCCCAAGATGCGCACGCTGGAAGGGGAGAAGCCCGACCCCAACGCCGTCACCTGGGCCATGCAGGAGCTCCAGACCAACCGCCTGAGCCTGGGCGAGGGCCTCGTCCCCGAAGACCGCCTCTCCCGCATGCTCGACCAGATGTACCCCCGCGAAATCCCCGAACCCGTCGCCGACCGCGACCGGGATCGGGACTAGCGCGGTTGAGTAAGAGCGGTCAACCTTCAGCGGTCAGCCGTCGGCGGATACGCGGGGGCTCGTGGCCTGTAGCCTGTGGTGCCCCTCCCTACCCCTCCCCGCCGGCGGGGAGGGTTTATCCCC
>NZ_QXDL01000311.1:0-3448 GCF_003574345.1 Calidithermus terrae | reverse complement strand
AGGTCGCGGGCGTCGAGGGGGAGGGGGGAGAAGCCGTGCTCGAGCGCCAGCGCGGCGAACTCCCCCAGCAGGGTGGTCTTGCCGACCCCGCCCGGCCCGTAGACGTGCAGCAGCAGGAAAGGGGACTCCGGGCGCAGCAGCTCGCCCAACAAGGCCTTCTCGCTTTCCCGCCCCACGAAGCGACGGCGGCGGGCGCTCAGCAGTCGCTCGCGCAGGGTGCTGGGGCGTTGGGCGGGCTCGGCCATGGAGCGAACCTTGGCGCTGGGGTGCTTCGCTCACGAGTATAGCAGCGAGCACCGGTGGGCATCTGAACGGCGTTCAGCGGCTTTTCGGCCGGGGGCAGGCAGGGCCAGAAAAACCGCCGCCCCCAGGGGGGCGGCCGGCGTGAGGACGACGGGGCGTTTAGCGGGAGAGCCACTCGCTCGCCACGGGCGAGGGGTCCTGGGCGGCCTCGCTGTGGGGCGCCTCGCGCTCGAGCAGGTACTTCTCGGCGGCCATCGCCGCGCGGGTCCCGGCCCCCACGCTGGTGGTGAGCTGGCGGTAGACCGGGTCGGCCACGTCGCCGGCGGCGAAGAGGCCGGGCACGCTGGTGTAGATCTCGTCCTTCACGTCCACGTAGCCGTCGCCCCGCAGCGCCACCGCCCCGCTGAGGAAGCCGGTGTTGGGCACGTGCCCGATGAAGACGAAGACGCCGTCGGCCGGGTAGTCGTAGGCCTCGCCGGTCTTGAGGTTCTTGAGCCGCACCCCGCTCACCGCCTCGTCGCCCAGCACCTCCTCGACCACGTGGCTCCACAGGAAGCGCATCTTGGGGTTGGCGAAGGCCCGCTCCTGGGCGGTCTTGTTGGCCCGCAGCTCGTCGCGGCGGTGGATCAGGGTGACCTTGGAGGCGAACTTGGTCAGGAACAGCCCCTCCTCCACGGCGGCGTCGCCCCCGCCCACCACCACCACCTCCTTGCCGCGGTAGAAGAAGCCGTCGCAGGTCGCGCAGGTGCTCACGCCGCGGCCGTAGAACTTCTCCTCGCCGGGCACGCCGAGCTGCTTGGGGTTGGCCCCGGTAGCCAGGATCACGCTGCGGCTGAGGTAGCTCTGCCCGTAGCCCTTGACCACGAAGCCCAGCTCGCTGGGCTCGAGCCCCAGCACCTCCTCCGTCCGCACCTCGACCCCGAACTTCTGGGCCTGCTTGAGCATGCGCTCGGCCAGCTCGGGCCCGCTGATGCCCTCGGGGAAGCCGGGGTAGTTCTCGACCTCTTCGGTCTGGGCGATCTGCCCGCCGGGCAGCCCCCTCTCCAGAACCACCGCCCTGAGGCCGCCGCGCCCGGCGTAGATGCCCGCCGTGAGGCCCGCCGGGCCCCCGCCGATGATCACCACGTCATAGAGGTTGCTCATAAGACTCCAATCACCCGTACCAAGGTACACCTGGCCCGCTGGCGGCGTCGGTAACCGGGGTGACTTATCCCGGCCCGTGCCCGGCCGGGGGTCTGCGGCCCCAACGCTTCGATGAACGCTGCGGGAGATGGCCTCGAGGCCGCCCGCTTTTCCCAACGAAGGGGCTGGGGTAACCTGGACCGGGCACAACTTCGGAGGAGTGTGATGAAGGGATTGAAGTTCGTGGCATTCGTGGCCCTGACGGCGGTGTTGGCCGCCTGCCCACAGACCAAGCCGCCCACCCTGGGCGAGGAGCTCGACGCTTACGTCCCCCAGGCCATGCAGGTCGAGGGGGTGCAGGGGGCGGCGGTGGCGGTGATCCGCGAGGGGGCGGTGGTCTACCAGAAGGCTTTCGGGGTCAAGCGCCAGGGAGGGGGGCCGGTCGGGCCGGGCACCCACTTCATGATCGGCTCCACCGGCAAGTCGCTCACCACGATGCTGATGGCCGGCCTCATCGACGCCGGAAAGGCCGCCTGGACCACCCCGGCCCAGCGGATCCTCCCCCAGTTCGAGCTCATCGACCCGGCGCTCTCGCCCAAGGTCACCTTCCAGGACCTGGTGTGCCAGTGCACCGGGGTGCCCCGGCGCGACCTCCAGGTCCTGCTGGGCGGCGAGGGCCTGACGCCTGAGAAGGTGGTCGAGTCCGTGCGGAACTACCCCCTCGACGGCCCCTTCGGCAAGACCTTCGCCTACTCCAACCAGATGGTGGCCGTCGGCGGGTTCGCCGCGGCCAAGGCGGCGGGGCAGGGGGGAGACTGGCTCGAGGGCTACGCCGCCGAGCTGGCGGCGCGGGTGCTGAACCCCGTCGGGATGCCCGACACCACCCTCTCCTTCGCCGCCGTCGAGGCCCGCGCCGACTACGCCCAGCCGCACGGCCTGAGCATCGAGGCCGAGCAGACGGCGATCCCGCTGGCCTACGAGAGGGCCCTCAGCCCCATCGGCCCGGCGGGCGCGCACTGGTCAACCCTCGAGGACATGACCCGCTACCTGCGCACCCAGATGGCGGGCGGGGTCGCG
This sequence comes from Calidithermus terrae, assembly GCF_003574345.1. Lineage (NCBI taxonomy): Bacteria > Thermotogati > Deinococcota > Deinococci > Thermales > Thermaceae > Calidithermus > Calidithermus terrae. The sequence continues at coordinate 1,006 of NZ_QXDL01000311.1, read as the reverse complement.
CCGGACGGCACCCGGGTGGTCTCGAGCGCCAACCTGGCCGAGACCTGGAGGCCTCGAGTCGCCATCGAGCAGGGCGTGGACTACGCGCTGGGCTGGATCGTGGCCGAGTACCGGGGCCAGAAGCTGATCTTCCACGGCGGCAACACCCTGGGCTTCACCGCCCTGCTGGCCTTCCTCCCCGAGTCGGGGCTGGGCGTGGTGGTGCTGGCGAGCGGCCAGGGCCTGCTGTTCAACACCGCCGTGCAGATGCGGGTGCTCGAGATCGTCTTCGACCAGCGGCGCGAGTTCGACAAGGTCTTCCGCGACGAGGTCAGGAAGATGCGGCAGCAGTACAAGCAGGTCGCGGCCCAGCTCAAGCCCGTGCAGCCCGAGGCGGTCAACCCCTACCTGGGCCGCTACGGCCACCCCGAGCTGGGCGCCCTGGAGCTGAGCCTCGAGGGCGACGCCCTGCGGGTGGACACCGGGGCCATCGTCACCCACGCCAAGCGCTACCAGGTGATGGGCCAGGTGTACTACCTCACCACCGGCGCGGGGTTGGCGGGGGTGCCGCTGCAACTGCGCACGGAAGGGGGGCAGCCCGTGGTGGTGCTGCTTGCGCCCGAAGGGGAGTACGTCTTCACCCGCGCCGCCAGGGCCCAGGCCGCCTTCCGCCGGCCGCTCGAGCCCCTCCCCGCCGAACTGCGCTCGCTGCTCGAGCTCCGCCTGACCCCTCAGGCTCGAGCCTGGAAGCTGATCACTACTCGCTAGGCCGACCCGAAATTCCAAACCGATTCGCAGGGGCGAACACGAAGTTCGCCCTTTTCCTTACCTTTGGTGGGGAGGGGTGGTGCGGTGGGGTGGTTTGGCGGGAACCGCCCCCCCGAGGGACTCCAGGTTACCGGCAAAGCCGGTATGGCCTACGGCCACCCCCTCGCGGGCATGCCGCCGGGCCTCGGCGCCCGCGTGTGCGGGGGTGCGGGCCGCACCTTGACCCGGCGGCATGCCCGCGAGGGGGTGGCCGTAGGCC
>NZ_QXDL01000310.1:0-3452 GCF_003574345.1 Calidithermus terrae | reverse complement strand
GGGGAGGGGGGTGTGGGCGAGCTCGAGGGCTTCGGCCTCGGAGGAGGCCACCAGCAGGTGGCCGCCCTTGGTGCGCAGGGCCTGCAGCAGCTCGAGCATGCCCGGCAGGGGCCGGTCGCGGGGGACGAGCACCAGCAGCGGGAAGCCGGGCTCCACCAGGGCCACCGGGCCGTGCAGCAGCTCGGCGCCGGACATGGCCTCGGCGTGCAGGGCGCTGGTCTCCTTGAGCTTGAGCGCGAGCTCGTTGGCGACGGCGAAGGCGTAGCCGCGCCCCACCACCAGGGTGTTGTCGCACTCGGCCAGGGGCTCGAGCCCGGCGCTCCAGTCGGCCTCGGCGGCTCGGTGCATGGCCTCGGGGAGCAGGGCGAGGGCGTCCTTGAGGCCCTTGTCGTCGGCCCAGTAGGCCACGAGCTGGGCCAGGGCGGCCAGGGTCGCCAGGTAGCTCTTGGTCGCGGCCACCGCCTCCTCGGTCTCGGCCCACAGCGGCAGCACCACCTCGCAGGCCCTGGCGAGCGGCGAGGCCTCCTTGTTGACGAAGGCCACCGTGAGCGCCCCGCCGCGGCGGGCCTGGCGGGCGACCTCGAGCAGGTCCGGGCTCTCCCCCGACTGCGAGACGGCGACGACGAGGGCCTTGTTGAGCGCGAGGCTGGCCCCGTAGACCGTGGTGACCGAGGGGGTGGCGCTGGAGACCACCACGCCCAGCAGGCTCTCGAGCAGGTACTTGCCGTAGAGCGCGGCGTGGTCGGAGCTGCCGCGGGCGACGGTGAGGGCGAAGGGCGGGGGGTTGCGGCGCAGGTAGCCCGCCAGCGACTCGACCTCGCCGCGGTTCTCGCGCAGCAGGCGTTCAACTACGGTGGGCGCTTGGAGCGCCTCGCGGTACATCTTGGATTCGTTGGCCCTGGACATAGACTTCTTCGACCTCCAGATCGGCGTTGAGCACGAGGATGTCGGCGCAGGCTCCCGGCTGCAGGTGGCCGCGCTCGCCCAGGCCCAGGTAGCGGGCCGGGGTGGCGGAGGTGGCCCGCACCGCCTCGGGGAGGCTGTAGCCCCAGTCCACCAGATTACGGATGGCCTGCCCGGTGGTGAGCGCGCTGCCGGCCAGGGTGACGCCGTCGTCGAGGTAGACCCCGTCGCCGCGCTTGATCACCCGGTGCCGCCCCATGTGGTAGGGGCCCTCGGGCATCCCGGCCGCCGCCACCGCGTCGGTGACGACGTAGGGCTCGGGGATGGCCTTCCAGGAGGCCCGCACCACCGCGGGGTGGACGTGCAGCCCGTCGGTGATGAACTCGGCCCGCCGCGCGCGCTCCAGCGCCAGACCCGCCACGCCGGGCTCGCGGTGGCGCAGGGGGGTCATGGCGTTGAAGCAGTGGGTGAAGGAGGCGACGCCCGCCTCGAGCGCTTCGCGGGCCTGGGCGTAGGTGGCGAGGGTGTGCCCGATCTGCACCCGCACGCCCTGCTCGGCCAGGAAGCGGATGAGCTCGAGGGCGCCCGGCAGCTCGGGGGCCAGCGTGACCACCTTGATGGGGGCCAGGCCCAGCCAGCGGCGCATCAGCTCCAGGTCGGGGGGAAGAGCGTAGGGCGGCTGGGCGCCGAGCTTGTCGGGGTTGATGAAGGGGCCCTCGAGGTGCACCCCCAGCACCCGCGCCTCGCCGGGGCCGGGCCGCTCGACCACCGCGTTGATGCCCGCCAGCGCCGCCTCGATGTCGGGAACGGGGCCGGTGACGGTGGTAGCCAGCAGCGCGGTGGTGCCGTTGCGGGCGTGGAAGCGGGCCAGTTGCCGCACCGCGGCCTCCCCGTCCATCGAGTCGGCGCCGTCGCCGCCGTGCACGTGCAGGTCGAGGCAGCCGGGCAGCAGGTAGCGCTGGGGCGCTTCCGGCAGGGCCTCGACGGCCTCGACGCGCTCCCCGAAGCGCAGCAGGCCGGGCCGCTCACCCTCGGGGGTGACCAGAATTCCTCGCAACTCGTTCATGGTCGTAACCTCAGGCTGATCACCTCATAGGGCCGGTAGCTCAGCCGCAGCACGCCGCCCTCCAGGCTCAGGGCTTCCTGGCCTTCTTCCAGCAGGTTCACCCGGCTCACCCGCCCCGCCTTCAGCGGCGAGAGGTCGAGCCGGGCCTCGCCCCGCGCCCCGTGGGCCTCGTACAGCCGCAGCACGTAGCCGTCGCCGTCCTCGGCCCGCTTGAGCGCCGACAGGCGCAGGTGGGGGGTCTCCAGGCGCAGGAAGCGGCCCCGGGCCGGGCCTTCACCCCCTCCCGAGCCCTGCACCGCGACCAGCGGCGCGTTGAGCGCCTCGGCCTCGGCCACGGTGCCCGCCCGCCAGTCGCCGGCGTGGGGGTAGAGCGCGTAGCTGAAGCGGTGTTCGCCCACGTCGGCGTAGGGGTCGGGCCAGATGCTCCCGCGCAGCAGCGACAGGCCCAGCACGTTGCCCCGCGCGCTGTGGCCGTACTTGGCGTCGTTGAGCAGGCTCACCCCGTAGCCCGCCTCGCTGAGGTCGGCCCAGCGCAGGGCCGGGACCTCGAAGCGGGCCGCGTCCCAGGAGGTGTTGGCGTGGGTGGGGCGGGCCACCGCGCCGAAGGCGGTCTCGTAGTGGGCCTCGTGCGAGCGCACCGCCAGCGGGAACAGCGCCCGCAGCAGGGTGCGCCGCTCCTGCCAGTGGGCGACGGTCTCGACCTCGAGCCGCCTCGAGCCCGCCCACAGCCAGTAGGTCTGCTCCAGGCGCGACGCGCCCAGCCGGTACTCGGCGCGGATGCCCGCCCGCACCGGGCCGGACTCGAGCACCCGCACCTGGGCGGCCTCCAGTTCCTGCCCCTCGGCCTCGTAGCTCGCGTCCACGTCCCAGGCCTCCCAGAAGCGCGGCACGTCGGTGTAGGCCCACAGCTGGTTGCCCCGCCCCGCCAGCACCCTGCGCTGGTGGTCCTTGTCGAAAAAGGCCGCGAGGCTGCCGTCCTGCGCGACCTTGACCCGCAGGTGGGCGTTCTCCAGCACCGTGCCCAGCACCGAGACGGCCTGCTCGCCGCCCTGCGGCGCCGGCTCGCCCTCCAGCACCCCCAGGGCCACGTAGCCCAAGGGGGGCACCTCGAGGCCGCCGGCGGCCAGGATGCGCTCGCCGGCGGCCTGGTAAGGGATCTCCTCCCCTTCCGGCCCCAGCAGGCGGAAGGGGCCCTCCAGCGGGCGGGCCATCTCCAGCCGCAGCAGCCTGGGCGAGGAGCCCAGGTTCCACACCACCACCTTGGCCGCGGCTTCGGGGTGCGGCGCGGCGACGCCGGCGCTGAGGCGCTCGAGCGCCCGCCGCCGCAGCCCCTCGGCCACCGCCAGCGCCTGCGACAGGCTCTCCCGGGCGTCCTCGGGGACGCTGTGCACCCCGGAGCCCGGCAGGACGTCGTGGAACTGGCCCAGCAGCAGCGCCTTCCAGGCCCCCTCCAGCGCCAGCTCGGGCCCATCCTCTCCCTGCC
>NZ_QXDL01000031.1:0-25793 GCF_003574345.1 Calidithermus terrae | reverse complement strand
CTGCAAGTGCCGCTTCTTGAACAGCGCGATCTGCGCGGAGTGCTCGCGCTTGTGGCCGTAGTAGGTGTAGACCAGGAAGTCCTCGAGGTCGTACTCCGCGCCGTACCAGCCCAGCAGGCCGGCCTGGCGGTAGGCCTCCAGCGGGACCCACCGGGCGAGGCCCATGGCCTGGGCGTGCCAGTCCTCGTACTCGTGCAGCACCTCAGCCGGGCTACGGCCCTGGCGCAACGCCACCTGCTCGTCGTTGAAGCGCTCCTGGCCGCGCATCGCGTCGAGGGTGGGGGTGGGGCGGCCCGGGTCGGTGAGGGAGCCGAAGAGCTCGGCCAGGGCCTGCTCGTAGGAGGCGAGGTGGGCCACGACGTCGCGGGCCGACCACACCCCCACCACCCCCCGCACCTCCCAGGCCTCCGCAGGAAACCCCTCGAGGGCCCGCATCAGCGTCAGATGCCCGTACTTCAACACGTCCAGCGCGTGCATACCCACCTCCTCACCCAAATTCGCGGGTCGTGAGCGGACGGATGCTCCGGGAAGCGAGGACGGGTTCCACCCCCGCGGCAGTGACGGTATCCCCTATCTTACCCCCGCGCCCACGCCCTCAGCCAGCCCTCAACTCCCCCACAGCCGGGCCTCAGCCGCCTCGATAAAGCTGCGGCGCGAGCGGCGACCGTTCACGCCCCCTCGAGGCTGCATGCACTCCCCGGACCGCGCCACGCTCGAGCGCACCCTGGAGCCGGCCCGCCTGGGCGCGGCGGGGCCAGCAGGACCTCGAGCTGCGCCTGCGCCGCCACGACGGGCAGTACCGCTGGTTCAGCGTCCACCTGGCCCCGCTCGACGGGGCGGGGTGGGCGGTCACCTGCACCGAGGTGGACGCGCTGCGCCGCGTCCAGGCCGACCTGATCGCCGCGCGCGAGCAGATGGGCGAGGCCTTCTTCGCCCTCGACCGCCACTGGCGCTTCACCTACCTCAACCGCGAGGCCGAGCGCCTGCTGGGGCGCTCGCGCGAGGAGTTGCTGGGCAAGGGCATCTGGGAGGAGTACGCCGACGCGGTGGGCAGCGAGTTCCACCGGCAGTACACCAGGGTCATGCAGGAGGGCATCCCCGCCGCCTTCGAGGCCTACTACCCGCCGCTGGAGACGTGGTTCGAGGTGCACGTGCACCCCGAGGCCGCCGGGCTGGCGGTGCACTTCCGGGCCGTCAACGAGCGCAAGCAGGCCGAGGCCCTGCTCCAGCAGAGCGAGCTCAAGCACCGCCGGCTCTTCGAGACGGTGCCGCTGGGGGTGGTGTACCACGACCGGGAGGGCCGCATCATCTCCGCCAACCCGGCCGCCCAGCGCATCCTGGGGCTGAGCCTCGAGCAGCTCCAGGGCCTGACCTCGCTCGACCCCCGCTGGCGCGCGGTGCGCGAGGACGGCAGCGACTTCCCCGGCGAGGAGCACCCCGCCATGGTGGCCCTCCGCACCGGCCAGCCCGTGCGGGACACGCTGATGGGGGTGTTCCACCCCGGGCTGGGCGAATACCGCTGGATCAGCGTCGACGCCACCCCGCTCTTCGAGGAGGGCGTCTCTCGGCCCGCCCAGGTCTACGCGGTGTTCCGCGACGTCACCGAGCAGCGCAGGGCCCAGCAGGCGGTGCGCGAGAGCGAGAACCGCCTGCGGCTGATCCTCGAGTCCGTGGGCGAGGGGGTCTACGGCATCGACGCCGAGGGGCGGTGCACCTTCATCAACCCCGCCGCCGCCCGCATGCTGGGCTACGCGCCGGAGGAAGTGCTGGGGCAGGACATGCACCGCCTCGTCCACCACGCCCGCCCGGACGGGGAGCCCTACCCGGTGGAGGAGTGCCCCATCCACCGGGCCTTGGGCAGCCTCCAGGGCTGCCGGGTGGAGAACGAGGTGTTCTGGCGCAAGGACGGCACGCCGGTGGCCGTGGAGTACAGCGCCCAGCCCATGATCGAGCAGGGCCAGGTGCGGGGCGCGGTGATCAGCTTCGTAGACGTCACCGAGCGCCGCAGGGCCGAGACGGCGCTGCGCGAGAGCGAGGCCCGCTTCCGCACGATGGCCGACAGCGCCCCGGTCATGATCTGGGTCACCGAGCCCGACGGCTCGTGCAGCTTCCTCAACCAGCCCTGGTACGACTTCACCGGCCAGAGCCCCGAGAACGGCCTGGGCTATGGCTGGCTCGAGGCCGTCCACCCCGACGACCGCGAGCGCTCGGCGCAGGCCTTCCTCGAGGCCAACGCGCGGCACGAGCCCTTCCGGCTGGAGTACCGGCTGCGGCGCAAGGACGGGGAGTACCGCTGGGCCATCGACTCGGCGCGGCCGCGCTTCGGCCCGGGCGGGGAGTTCTTGGGGTACGTCGGCTCGGTCATCGACATCACCGAGCGCCAGCAGACCGAGGAGGCGCTGCGCGAGAGCGAGGCCCGCTTCCGCGCCCTCAGCGAGCACGCGCCCATCGGCATCTACTTCTCCGACCCTACCGGCTACAACCTCTACACCAACCCCCAGGCGCAGAGGATCGGGGGCTACACCCTCGAGCAGGGCCTGGGGCGGGGTTGGGTCGAGTTCATCCACCCTGAAGACCGCGAGCGGGTCATCGCCGAGTGCGGCGCGGCCACCCGGGCCGGGCAGGCCTACGAGATCCGCTACCGCTGGCTGCGGCCCGACGGCACGGTGCGCTCGAGCCGGGTGCTGGGTGTGCCGATCACGGGCGCGGACGGGCGGGTGACGGGCTACGTGGGCACCGTGGAGGACACCACCGAGCGCGAGCGGGCCGAGGAGGCGCTGCGCGACAGCGAGGAGCGCTACCGCAGCCTGGTCGAGGCCACCGCGCAGATCGTGTGGGCCCGCGACGCCTCCGGCCAGTTCGCCGCCGAGCAGCCGGGCTGGGCGGCCTTCACCGGCCAGAGCTTCGAGGAGTACCGGGGCTGGGGCTGGCTGCACGCCGTCCACCCCGACGACCGCGAGCGGGTGTCCCAAACTTGGCGCGAGTGCGTGCGCGAGCAGCGGGTGTACGAGATCGAGTACCTGCTGCGCCGCCACGACGGCGAGTACCGCCACATGCAGGTGCGGGCGGTGCCGGTGCGCGCCCCCGGCGGCGGCGTGCGCGAGTGGGTGGGCATCCACACCGACGTGACCGAGGAGAAGCGGGCCGAGCGGGCCAGCGCCTACCTGGCCGCCATCGTCGAGTCCTCCGTAGACGCGGTCATCAGCAAGGACCTCAGCGGGGTGATCACGAGCTGGAACAAGGGCGCCGAGGCGATGTACGGCTACACCGCCGAGGAGGTGGTGGGCAAGCCGGTGACGGTGATCATCCCGCCCCACCTCGCCGCCGAGGAGGAGGAGATCCTCGCGCGCGTGCGGCGCGGGGAGCGGGTCGCGGAGTACGAGACGCTGCGGCGGCGCAAGGACGGCTTCGACCTGCACGTCTCGCTCACCGTCTCGCCCATCCGCGACCGCGCGGGCCGGGTCGTCGGGGCCTCCAGCATCGCCCGCGACATCACCGAGCGCAAGCTGGAGGAGGAGCGGCTGCGCTTCCTGGACGACGCCAGTGTGGCCCTGGCCTCCAGCCTCGACGTGGAAGAGACCCTGCGCTCCATCGCCCGCCTGGCGGTGCCGCGGCTGGCCGACTGGTGCAGCGTGAGCCTGCCGGGCCCCGACGGGAAGCTCGAGGCCCTCGAAATCGCCCACACCGACCCCGAGCGGGTGCGGCTGGTGCGCGCGCTCTCGATGGAGTACCCCGAAGACCCCACCTCCAGCCCCCAGCTCCTGCGCAGCGGGCGGTCCCTGCTGGTGAGCGAGGTCACCGAGGAGGTGCTTTTGGCCTCCGCCCGCGACGAGCGCCACCTCGAGCTGCTGCGCAAGCTCGAGCTCGGCTCGGCCCTGATCGTGCCCATGATGGTGGGCGGACGGGCGGTGGGGCTGATCGGGCTGGGGATGAGCCGGGGCAAGCGCCGCTTCGACGAGCGCGACCAGGCCCTGGCCGAGGAGCTCGGGCGGCGCGCGGCGGTGGCGCTGGAGCATGCCCGGCTCTACCGGCAGCTCCTGGAGCGCGAGGCCCAGTTCCGCAGCCTCGCCGACTCGCTGCCCCAGCTCTCCTGGATGGCCGACGCCGGCGGCCACGTCTTCTGGTACAACCAGCGCTGGTACGACTACACCGGCGCCACCCCCGAGGAGATGGAGGGCTGGGGCTGGCAGGCCGTGCACGACCCCGAGGTGCTGCCGGAGGTGCTGCAGCGCTGGCAGGCGGCCGTCGAGAGCGGGGAGCCCTTCGAGATGGTCTTCCCCCTGCGCGGGCACGACGGGCGCTACCGCTCCTTCCTCACCCGCGCCGTCCCCCTGCGCGACGAGAAGGGCCGGGTGGTGCGCTGGTTCGGCACCAGCACCGACATCACCCGGCAGATCGAGACCGAGGAAGCGCTGCGCCAGCAGCTCGAGCTCAACGCCACCATCACCAACAACTCGACCCAGGCGCTGTTCATGATGGACGCCCAGGGCTACTGCACCTTCATGAACCCCGCCGCCGAGAAGATGCTGGGCTTCACCTTCGAGGAGATCCGGGCCAAGCCGCTGCACGACATGATCCACCACCACCACCCCGACGGCCGCCCCTACCCCAAGGACGAGTGCCCCATCGACCGCGCCCTGCCGGAGAACTTCGACATCCGCGAGCACGAGGACGTGTTCATCCGCAAGAACGGCGAGTTCTTCCCGGTGCTCGTGGCGGCGAGCCCCATCTTCGACGAGCGGGGCCGGCCGGTCTCCACCGTCATCGAGGTGCGCGACGTCACCGAGCGCAAGCAGGCCGAGGAGGCCCTGCGCGCCTCGGAGCAGCGTTACCGCTCGCTGGTGGAGAACTACCCCGGCGGGGCGGTGATCCTCTTCGACCAGGAGTTGCGCTACCTGCTCGCCGACGGCCTGGGGCTCGCCGACGTGGGCCTCTCGAGCGAGGTGCTGGAGGGCCGCACCGTCTATGAGCTCTTCCCCCCCGACCTCGCCGGGCAGCTCGCCGCGCTCTACCGCCAGGCCCTGGCCGGGGAGCACGCCAGCACCGAGGTGACCTTCGCCGACCGGGTCTACCTGCTGCGCGTCGCGCCCGTGCCCTCCCCCGACGGCGAGGTGCGCCAGGGGCTCGTCTTCACCCAGGACATCACCGAGCTCAAGCGCCTCGAGGCCGAGCTGCGCACCCTCAACGCCGAGCTCGAGGCCCGCGTGGCCCAGCGCACCGCCGAGCTCGAGCGCTCCAACCGCGAGCTCGAGCAATTCGCCTACGTCGCCTCCCACGACCTGCAGGAGCCGTTGCGCATGATCAGCAGCTACGCCCAGCTCCTCGCCCGGCGCTACCGCGGCCGGCTCGACGAGAAGGCCGACCAGTACATCGACTTCGCCGTAGACGGGGCCAACCGCATGCAGAAGCTGATCCAGGACCTGCTGGCCTACTCGCGCGTGGGCACCCACGGCCGCGCGCTCGAGCCCACCGACGCCGGGGAGGTGCTGCGCAAGACGCTCGAGGACCTCCGCCTCGCCATCGAGGAGAGCGGCGCGACGGTGGAGGTCGGCCCCCTGCCCACCGTCCTCGCCGACCGCAGCCAGCTCACCCAGGTCTTCCAGAACCTCCTCGTCAACGCCCTCAAGTTCCGCCACCCCGAGCGCCCGCTCCACCTGCGCGTCGAGGCCGCCCGCCACGACGGCATGTGGCGCTTCATGGTGCAGGACAACGGCATCGGCGTGGAGAGCCAGTACTTCGAGCGCATCTTCGTCATCTTCCAGCGGCTGCACGGCCGGGAGGACTACCCCGGCAGCGGCATCGGGCTGGCGGTGTGCAAGAAGATCGTCGAGCGGCACGGGGGGAAGATCTGGCTCGAGAGCGAGCCGGGCGAGGGAAGCACCTTCTACTTCACGTGGCCGGGGGCGGAGGAGGGCCGGGGGCCGGTAGCGGGGCGGTAGGCGTACGACCGATGTTCAACGCCGAACGCCGATGGCCGAGTACCCGACGCTTTCGGAGGGGCGAGCCAGTGGCTCGCCCTATTCCTGACCCATCCCCGCGCACGCGGGGAAAGTGTGCCGGTCTGACCGTGCGTCATCTGTCGCACCGGTTCATCCCCGCCTGTGCGGGGAAAGCGCGTGACTCTCAGCCGTGGGACTCGGGGGGCCCGCGGAGGCCGCCGGTCTCGCCCCTCACGGCTCACCCCCTGGCGACGGACAGGAGGCCGAAGCCGAGGGCTTTTGCGTGGCCCAGGCCGCCGGTGAGGGTGTTTTTGAACGCCTCGAGGTCGGTGACCCGGAGGCGGCCCTCGTAGAGCACGGCCTGGAGCACGATGGGGCTGCCTCCGGCGTGCTTGAACGTCCTGACCCGCTCGCTCTGCGCGACCGCCGCGCCCAAAACGCTAAAGCCGCCCTTGCCGCCTTGGCGCTCGAGCCACTGTAGCTGCGCTTCGACGTCCTTGAGGCCGTGGCGCTTGCGCTTTTCGGGGTTGTGGGGGTCCTTGCGGGTGACGGTGGGGTTGGCCCGCAGGCGGAAACGCAGCACCTGGCCGGGCCGGAGGTGCTCGAGGGGCACCGGCTTGGACTCGGGCGCCTGGGCGAAGTAGCCGGGGTAGCGCCGCTCGAGCCTCTGCCAATCGGGCATTTCCAGGCTCTGCACCAGGACTGCCGGAACCCTGCCCGCCTCCAGCCGCCACAGGAAGCGGGGCGGGGCCTGGCCCTCGCCGGCGAGGGCGCGGCAGAGGGTGGCGTGGAGCTCGTAGGGGCTGGCGAGGTCGGCGCGGGCCCGGGCGTGGCTACGGTCGGGCCGCAGTCGGCTGAGGTACATGCTTCACCTCCCGGTAGCAGCTCTGGACGTAGCGCGCGGCGAACTTGCGCCGTGCGAAGCTCGAGCGCGGCTGGTCCATGCGCAGGCTGCCCTCCCAGCCCCGGCTCTCGACCACGAAGCGGCGGCTGACCTCCCGCTCGCCCGGCCCCGGGGGCACGAGCAGGGGGTACTGGGTGAGGGCCTGCTCGAGCCCCTCCTCCCGCCAGCCGCCCGGGAGGTAGACCCCGGGGCTGGGCACGTAGGACTTGCGGCCCAGCGCCAGCGGCCAGACCGGGTTCTTCAGCGCCCGGTGGGCGCGTTGCAGCCATTCGACCGCCTCCGGGGCCTCCCCCTCGAGGCCCGCCAGGAACACGGCGTCGGCCAGGTAGTAGCGGCGGGAGATGGTGGTGGCGCCCCGCTCGTCCTGGGCGGTGAGGTAGTCCACGCGCAGCACGCCCTCGCGGTCCACCCGCACGCCCAGGCGGCAGCGGGCCAGGGCCAGCACCGGCTCCTCCTCGGCGCGGTCGACGCCCATCGCCGCGCACAGCAGGCCGATCACGCCGCTCTTGGAGGGCTCGAGGTCGGTGTCGCGCTCGTCGAAGCGCGAGCGGGTGCCCCACGACTGCATGGGGCCCGCCAGGCGCAGCAGCAGGGTGGGCACCTCAGGCCCCCAGGCCGGCCCGCACCTCGGCCAGGGCGCGGCCGACGAGCTCATCCAGGCTCTCCACCGCCTCCCCGAGCCGGCTCTGGGCGTCGGTGAGGTTGAGCACGAAGGTGGGGCCGTTCTGGCCGTAGGCCGCGGCCAGCTTCTCCCACCGGGCCTCGAGCCGCTCGACCGAAGCCTCGGTGAGGCTCTGGTCGCGCGACGGGCGCACGGGCTTCTCGAAGGCGTTGGCGAGGTTGCGCGCGTCGGCGTCCTGGCGCACCGTGACCGCGACGTACTCGGGGTCGTTGTGGGCGGCGAAGCTGTTCTGCTTGCCGCCGGGCTTGGCCTTGACCATCGCCCGCACGAAGGCCTCCAGGCCCCGCAGCATCAGCTCGTCGTCGCCCTGGAGGTTCTCGCGCAGCTTCGCCACGTCGAGCGCCACGTAGCGGTAGAAGCACGAGGAGCCGAACTCCACGGTCCCCAGCATGTCGGCCCCGGCGTTATCCTCGGGTTTGAGGTCGTCCACGGCGGTGTAGAAGTCGAACTCGCGCTCGAGCGCCGCCGTCGAGAGGGCGTGGGCCACCTGGCAGGCGGCCTCCTGGTTGGCCTGGGGCAAGTCGGCGAGCATCCGGCCGAACAGGGCCACGTCCACGGCCTTCCCCCCGTCCAGGACCTTCTCGAGCGCCTTCTTGAGCTCGGGCGGGATCGCGGCCCTGGCCTCCTTCTTCGCGTCCTTGGCCTTCTTCTTCTCCCCCTCCGGCTCGGCCTGCGCGTTGAGGGCGTCCCAGTGCCGGTCGATGAGGCCGGCGACGCGCTCGACCTCGGCCTGGCCCAGGAAGAGCAGGTACTCGGTCTTGCCTTCCTGCGCGTCCTTGACCTTGAGCCCCACGCCGCCCAGCGCGGCGACGGCCTTGTGCAGGCTCTCCGCCTCGGGGCGGCCCCGGGCCTTGAGGGCCCTCACCAGCTCCTCGGTGACGCGCTTGGTGCGGCGGGCCATGTGCTCGGGGGGCACGAGGCCGCCGGCCCGCACGTACTCCCGCGCCGCCCGCTTGAGGCACTGGCTCGAGATGCGCCCCCGGCGAACCCCGCCGAAAAAGGCGTCCTTGGGGCTTCCGGTGTCGTCGCGGTTGAGGTTGGAGGGGGCGAAGTTTTGCAGGATGTGCAGCTCGATCAGGTGTTTCATGGTCGCTCCTATTCGCGTTTGTCGAGGTTGATCTGCAGCCGGACCACCTTCCAGCCCAGGCCCCGGCGCTCCATCACCAGCCCCTCGCCCGGGCTGCCCTCGCGGTGCACCAAAACCTCGGAGAAGCCCCGGCGCTGGACGCCCCAGTCGCGGACGGCCTCGAGGTCGCCCTGCTGGGGGGCTACGCCGGTGCCGACGCTCGCCAGCCCCTCGGGGGTGACGAAGGCGTCCACCAGCCGGTCCACCATCGGGCCGGCCAGCATCAGCCCCAGCGCGCCGAAGCCGGTGTCGTCCTTGCTCGCCTCCTCCAGCAGGAGGCGGTTGAGCTGAGCCTTGAGGCTTTCGCGCACGCGGGGAAAATCGACGTAGCGCTCGAGGGCCGAGGGGTTGTTGCCCTGGATGGCCCGCTGGATGCCCCGCAGGGCCAGGTAGGGCGAGAACCAGGCGTAGGCCAGGGCCAGCACCAGGCCGCCGGCCGCCACGGGAATGAGCAGCTTTCTCGTGTCCACTAGCCCTCCCCCCGCGGCTTGCGGAAGATCACCACGTTGAGGGGGCGGTAGGTGGCCTGAGCACCCCCGAGCGCGCCGAAGCACCCCGGAGGCTCGACGGTGTTGACCGTGTCGATGCGGTAAAACTCCCAGCCCTGCCGGGCCTCGGCGTCCAGCACCCGGCTGAGCAGGTCGGCGGCAGCCGTATCCCGATTCCTGGCGTTTACCTCGATGTCGCGAGGTAGTTGAATCGCTTTGTACTCGTAGTTCATGCCGTGGCCTCCTGACCATGGGTTTCTTCCACTTCCTCCATGGGCCGATAAAAAGCCTGTGCCCACTGCCGCTTGACGGCCTCGAGGTCGTGCTGCCGGTGGATGAGGTCTTGCAGCAGCCGCTCCCAGTTGAGCGGGATCCCCCTCGAGCGCAGCAGGCCCACCAGGTGGCGCAGGTGCTCGGGTAGCTGCCCGTCGTCGGCCTCCAGCAGGGCCAGGAAGCGCCGCTCGGTGGCGGGGGACTCGGACTGCTCGAGGTAGAGGCGCTTGAGGGTGCGCCCCAGGTTCTCCCTGGGGTCGCGGCTGGCCTCGGGGTGGGCGGCGAACAGGCCGGCTACGAGGAAATACAGCCTGCGCCGCTCGGGGCTCAGCCCCACCGTGAAGCGCTCGATGAAAGGGAAGGCGTGGACGTACTCCCCCGGCTCGAAGGACAGGCTATGCCGCAGCCGCGCCAACGCCGCCCGGTCCTCCTGCTCGACGAGCTTTTCCAGGTACGCGATGAACTCTTCCACTTTGCTCAAAACCCACCTCCCCTCCAGGTCAAGCCGTATTCCTCGCGCAATTGCCTGAGCTGCGCGCAGAACATCCCCTGGGCCCGCGCCGCCGCCTTCAGGGCCCGAACCCCGCCGCCGGTGCTGCGGACGGTGATGTCCCAGGCGTCGTCGGCCGCCTCGACGAGCCACTCGGCCCACTGCTGCTCGACCCTCTGCTCGTTGTAGTCCTCCCGCAGCCCCTCCAGCAGCTCATAGAAGCGCCGCTCGAGGCGGGCCCAGTACACCAGCCGGGCCGGGAAGCCCTGGACCAGGCGGCTCACGTCCTCCGCGGCGGCGGTGCGCCCGCCCGGGGCCAGGAGCTCGGCGGCCAGGAGGCGGCAGGCGGAATTGAGGTGGCCCCAAACGCCGTCGGCCTCGAGCAGCAGCCCCTCGACCGTCTTGCGCACGTCGCGCCGGCCCAGGACGGGCTCGGGCAGCCGCCGGGCCTCCGAGCGCCAGAGCTCGAGCTTGCCCTGGTCGTTCATCTGCCCGTAGACCTCGACCACCAGCCCACGCCTGGGCCGGCGGGTGCGCTCGAGCTCGCCGAACGTGGCGATGGCCCACTCGATCACGGCGGGGACCCGGTCGGCGCGCTCGCCCTGCCTGTGGGGCAGCAGGGCGGTGAAGTCGCGCCACAGGGCGCGGTCCTTGCTCAGGCCCAGCGGCAGGAGGCCCAGCTTGGCGTTGCGCGGGATCCGGTAGGCCACCAGGGCATCGAAGCCGAAGTCAACGGGCCGGACGCCCGAGGCGTAGGCGAAGTTCCGCACGCCCACCTCCCCGCAGAAGGTCTCGGGGAAAAGCCGCACCGAGCGCGAGCGCCAGGTGTAGCGGTGGACGAGCCCCCGGGGCCTTTCCGAGGGGTCGCCCTGCAGGTAGGCGACGCCCGGGGGTTCGGCCTCCCAGACGGCCTCGTCGGCGGCGTGCTCCGCCGGGGGGTAGCCCACGAGGTTGAGGCACAAGGTCTGGTGCAGGTCGTCGCCCTGGACCAGGGTGTGGGCGGCGGTGGCCGCCGGCGCGGCGGGCGCGGAGGTGATGAAGCGCTTGATCAGCCCGCCCAAGCAGAAAGCCTGGTGCTCGAGCACCAGCCGCGCGGCCTGCGCCGGGGTGATCCAGCTACCGGGGTTCTCGGGCGCGTTCTCGCGCTTGGCGTAGTTGAACAGCGGGCTGGTGTTGCCGCTGCCGAACTCGGCCGAAAGGCGGCTCCAGTGCTGGGTGTAGCCCTCGGAGGGCATCTCGGGCACCTGGTAGAAGGGGTAGCGCGGGTGGAAGAGGTCGAAGCGGTCGTGGAAGCGCTCGAGGTAAGCCTCGATCGCCCCGGCCGGGAAGCCCTCCCGCAGCCACCGGGCGTTGTCCTTCGGGCTCGTCGGGCCCCGCAGCGCCCGGTGGAGCACCGCCAGCAGGAAGCGGTACAAAGCCACGACCTCGAGCGGGTTCTCGCTCTCGATGCGGCCGTAGGCGGCCGCGTTGGTCAGCGCCTCCCTCAAGCCGACCTCGCGGAGGCTGCCCGCCATGTCCCGGACGGGGATCCAAGGCTCTGAGCGCAGATCGAAGCTGTACAAGCCATCACCTAGCCTTTCTGCTTGTGGTAGACGAGCCCTAAGGTCGCGTCGAGCTCGACCTCCGTGTTGCCGTAGCCGGCCCGCCCCCCCTTCAGGACCAGGGGGTAGCAGTTGCGCAGCAACGGGTGCTCCTGCCAGCTCCGCGGGCGCCCGGCCTTCGAGAGCTCCGCTACCAAGTCCGCGCGGGAGATGCTCAGGTTCTGCAGGTAGAGCTTCTTCGCCAGGCACCAGCGCCCCTCGAGCGACTCCTCGAGCCCGAACCTCACCCCCGCGCACTCGAAACTCCCCCCGCCCAGGTCGTGGACGGGGATAACGCTCACGCTGGGGTCGCCCAGGCGGGTCGCCGCCAGCAGGGCCCGGTGCTTCTCGGGGTTTTCCTCGGGGTCGTGCTGCTCGAGTGCGGGCACCCTCAGCCAGGAGCCGTCGAAGGGCAGGCCGACGAAGGCCTGGGCCGCCTGCGCCCGGTCCTGCCGGCCCTGGTTTTCCCGCGCGGGGGTGGCCTCGAGGATGGCCGCCTCCAGGCTTTCCGGGATGCCTCGCAGGAGCCCCGGCCCGTACACGGCCTCCACCAAAGGGTCGATGTCGCCGGGCAGCTCGAGCCCGGCGCGTTCGCGCAACAGCGCGTAGGTGCGCAGGAGGATCGCCCGGTCGTAGACGCTCTCCCAGTAGAGCTTCTTGCCGGGGAGGTACTCGGCGTGCTGGAAGTCGGGGACCTCGGCCTCCTGCGCCAGGCCCATCACGTGGAGCACCGGCCGGGCCTGGTTGGGGGCGCGGTCGGCGCGGTCGTGCCGCCACAGCCGCCCGGCGCGTTGCAGGACGAGGTCGGCGGGGGCGAGGTCGGTGAACATCACGTCGAAGTCGAGGTCGAGGGACTGCTCCAGGACCTGCGTCCCTACCAGGACGGCCCTGGCCGGGCGGCGGCCCTGCTTGCCGAACAGGCCGAGGACGCCCTCCTCGAGCCGCTGGCGCTGCTCGGCGGGGTAACGCGCGTGGAAGAGGAGGAGCTCGACGCCCTGGGCCCGGGCGGGCCCCTCGAGCGCCCGGTACAGCTGCTGGGCCCGCTCGACCGTGTTGACGATGCAGGCCGTGCAGCCGCCTTCGGCCACGCTGGCGAGCACCTCCGGGACCACCTGGGCGAAGCCGGCGGGGAGGGCCTGGAGCCGGAGCGCGACCCGCCGATTGGGGTCGGCCTCGAAGCTCACGGCCTCCACCCGGCCCCCGGCCACCTTGAACACCCGCGGGTAGGGGACACTCTCGGGAACCCCGCCCGCGCCGTAGGCCCGCAGCAGGGCTTCGCGCCGCTCTTTAGGCAGGGTCGCGCTCATCACGATGGCGCTCGAGCCCAGCGCGTAGAGCCAGCTCAGCAGCGCCTCGATCAGGCGGCTGGTGTAGGTGTCGTAGGCGTGGACCTCGTCGATGACGACCGTGCGGTTGCCCAGGCCCCACATCCGCACGAAGTTGTGCTTGAGCGGCAGCACCGCCAGCAGGGCCTGGTCGATGGTCCCTACCCCGTACTCGGAGAGCTGGGCCCGCTTCTTGCTGGAGAACCACTCCTGCGCGCTCACGGCGGGGCGGGAGCCGGGGGTTTTGCCCTCGTCCACGGCCCGCAGCCGGAGCTGGGCGTAGCCGTCGTTGAGCAGGGCGGCCCCGTGCAGGAGCTGCAGGTCTACCGGCTCGCTGCGGCCCATCCCTTCCAGGAAGCCCGCCGTGCGCTCGAACATGGCGTTGCCGGTGGCCCGGGTGGGCAAGGCCACGTACATCCCGCGGTGCCCCAAGTCCTGCTGCAGACGGAGGTGGCCGTAGAACGCGGCCTCGGTCTTGCCCTCGCCCATGGGGGCTTCGATCAGGAGCAGCGTGGGCTCGCCGCACCCCTCCAGCAGCCCGGCCACGGCTCGCTGCAGGGGACGCGGGGCGTAGGTCTTGCCCTTCTTGTCGAAGGGCACCTGCTCGAAGGGGAGCTTTTCCGGCCTGAGGGGCCTGCGCTCCCGCCAGCCGATGCGGTCGAGGGCCGCGTGGGCCTTGGCTAAGGCCTCGCGGTAGTAGCTCCCCAGGCAGCCCACCGGCGCGACGAAGCCGAAGAAGTCCTGGCTCGAGCCGATCCAATCCGCGAAGCTGGTGAGCCCGGCCAGGCGGTAGAAGCCCGCCCCGCCGAGCTCCGAAACCCCCGGCGCGTCCTCGGGGCCGGCCCCGAAGAGCTCGAGCACCGCCTCGACGAGCTCACGCCGCACGGCCTGCCAGGGGCCACTGCCCAGCTCGAGGTCGCCCACGGCCTCCAGTTCGGCCGGTGAAGCCCGCAGGCCGTGGTGGCAGCCCACGGCGTCGGCGGCCTGCCGGAGCAAATCGTAGGCCAGGGCCGCGCGAAGGGGGTGTTCCTCCTCCTCCAGCGCCAACTGGCTGATGAAGCCGTGAGGCACGTACTCCGGCTCCTTACGCCAGGTGAGGCCCTGTTCCCTCACCCGCGCCGCCCCCGGCCCCCACAGGGCCTGGAAGGCGGGGCTGGCCTTGCCCAGGTCGTGCAGGGCGATCAGGCTCAGCAGCCAGGGCCGGGCCCGGGCGTAGTCGGCGTAGCCCAGGTCCCGGGCGTACAGCTCGCGGGTGCGCCGGGGCTCGCGTTCCAGGATCGCCTCGGCGCAGGCGGCCACGTCGAGCATGTGGTGCAGGAGGGGATGCCACGCGCCGTCGTCCCGCTCGCGGTCGCTCTTGCCCCACAGGGCCTTAGCAGCCTCCGAAAGCCTCATGGCCTCACCATCCCGCCCCGCCGCGACAAATCCCGTCGCCGGGCGTCATCCCCCCGTACTCGCCGAGCACCTGCCGGGCCTCCTCGAGCCACTTCTGCCGGAGGTTTTCCGGCCCCAGCACCTCCACCCTGGGCCCCCAACCCTGCACCCAGGACAAAATCTCCAGGGGAAAGCCCTCGTTATCGGTGCCCACCGTGAAGCGCGCCTCGAGGCCCCCCTCCGGCAGCTCCAGCAACTCCATGTCGGGGTAGCCGCCCTCGCGCAGGCGGTAGGCGGCCTCCGGCCTGAAGCGCAGGCGCACCTCGACCGGCTCTCCCCCGCTGCCGCCCACCACGCCCCAGGCGTCGGACAGGTAGCGGCGCGGGTCGAAGTCGGCGGGGATGCTGTAGGCCCCCGCCTCGCCGACGGGGCGGATGCGGCTCATGCGGTTGAGCTTGTAGGTGCGCAGCTTGCGGTGGTAGCCCCGCTCGTACCCGATGACGTAGACCCCCAGGTTGAGGCGGGAGACCTCGACGAAGTAGACCTCGACCTCGTTGCGCCGGGCCTGCCCCGAGCCGCCGGGCTTGCGGTAGTAGAACTCGATGGCCTGCTGGCGGAACCAGGCCTCGGCCACCTTGCCCAGCGCGTCGCCCTCGTCCAGGCGGCGGGAGAGGCGGCGCTTGAGGTCCTCGGTGCTGCGGATCGCCACGCCCTGCGCGGGCTCGGGCATGCGGCGGGCCAGCTTGAGGAGGGCCTCGAGGTAGAGCGCGTTGTGCCCCGGGGCGTGGTGGTAGAGCATCCGCAGGGCGCTGTGCGTGACCAGTGCCTCCACCGGGCTGAGGTCTTCGGAAGCCAGCAGCCGGTAGCGCGGGGGCCGGGCGCGCTCGTCCAGCGGCACCGCCCCCAGGTCGCCGAGGTAGCGCTGGGCGGTGCGCACGTGCACCCCCAGCGCCCGCGCCAGCTCCGCCGCGGTGTAGGGCCTCGCCAGCAGCCACAGCCGGGCCTCGCCGAGGCGCCGGGCCTTCTCGTGGGTGGCGGGTTCCTGTCGCGCGGTTTTTCCCATGCTCGCTCGAACTCCAGGCTCTGGCCCGGAGCATAGCGACAGGACACCCAGCAAGTGTCCATTCAGGTGTTGGGTGTTATGGAACTATCAAGATGCTTGCGCCTAATGCGCTAAAAGTGAGCCCTCGAGCTGCTGACGCCGCTCCTCGACCCAGTTGCTGTAGATGCCCTCCAGGAAGAGCCCCTTGGCGCGGGCCGCGGGGTCGTCCATGTTGTAGACCCAGTGGGCGTCGGGGTCGAGGCGCAGGGAGCCGCCCTCGCTGCGGACGCTGTGGGGCCAGCCCAGCGCCCGGCGCAGCTTGGCGACGTTCTCCCACAACGACTTGTAGGCCTGGCGGCGCCCCTCCGGCGTGGCCGGGGCCTGGGGGTAGAGCGCCTCGAGCAAGGCGTCCATGCTCTGCTCCCCCTCGCCCTCGAGCAAGAACGCCAGCAACTCCGCCGGTCGCCCGGTCGGCTTGAGGGGTACGGGCCGCCCGTTGACCTTCACCCGCAGCAGCCCCGCCGCCCAGACCTCGACCCTGGCCCGGGTGCGGGGCTCGAGCACCGGCCCCGCCGGGGTGAGCCGGGCGAAGAGCTCCGGGAAGCACAGCGCCTCCTCCCGGCTCCACAGGCTGGGCAGCTTGAAGCCCTCCAGCCGCACCGCCTCGCCCCGCCGCCGCGCCAGCTCGGCCCGCACCACCGCCACCAGGAAGCGCCCGCGCTCCTTGAGGTGCGCCGCCCGGCCCACGGCCTCCCGCGCCCCCTCCTCGTCGCCCAGCAGCAGCCGCGTGGCCGCGACGTCGGCGTAGAGCCACCCCGAGGCGGGGACCTCGAGCTCGAGCGCCTGCTGAAAATAGCCCAGCGCCTCCGCCGGACGGCCCGACAGCCGCGAGGTGTGGCCCAGCCCCCACAGGGCCTGCTGGCGGTCGTCGGCCTCCCGCGCCGCGCGCAGGGCCTCGTCGTAGCAGGCCAGGGCCCGGGGCCACTCGCCCAGGATGCGCCGGGCCGCCCCCAGGCCGCACAGCGCCCGGGCCCGGATCGCGCGCGCGGCGGGCTTGCGGCTGAGCTGCTCGGCCTCGAGCAGGTGCGCCTCGGCCTCGGCGGGCGTGTCGAGCGCGGTGATGCCCAGGTTGTAGTGGGCCCACGCGAGGTAGTAGGGGTCGTTGCGCAGGTGCGCCAGTGCCTCCGACCAGCGGGTGCGCGCCGCGGGCACCCGGCCTGCGGCGTGCAGGTAGCCGCCCTCTTCGATCAGGCAGCGCCCCAGGGCCTCGCGGGTGAGGTGCTGCTTGGCCCGCGCGAAGGCCTCCTCCCAGCCGGGCCGGCCGAGATGGGCCAACGCCTCGGCCCGGGTCCGCCAGTACAGGCCCTTCTCGCCCAAGCCGTCAGCGCGCAGCGCCTCGAGCCGCCCCAGCGCCTCCTCCGCCCGCCCCAGCCGCAGGAGCGCCCAGGCGTGGTAGAGCTCGAGCGCGGGGGTCGGGGAGGCGAAACCCCGGCAGAAGGCCAGCAGCGCCCTAGGCTCCCGCACCCGGCACAGCGCCTGGGCGTAGAGCTCGGCCGCCTGGGCGTCGGCGCGGAACCAGCCCTCGGGGAGGAGGGGGAACAGCGCCGCCACCACCTGGCGCTGCGCCTCGAGCGTGCGGGCCTGGGCGAAAGCCGTCGCCAGCGTCCGGGTCGCGAGGTCCAGACGCCCCGTGTTCACCAGTTGCCGCAAGGTGGCCTCGAGGTCCGCCAAAAGCGTTTTCATGTCGCGGAGGAATTGTACCCAATTCACGGGGAAAACCCCGCCCTAAGTGCATTAAACAGCTTGATGGTTTTGAGGGTGCTAAAGTACGCCGGTACAGTCATAGAGCCTGGGGAGGTGAAGCAGAAAGTGCTCGAGGTTGTCATACCTCCCGATGAATACGTCACGTTAAGCCAGCTACGAGTGATCGAAGCAGCTACCAGGAGAGCCAACCAGCTAGGCATTCAGGTACAGGTCTTGCGAGTGAGGTAGGCAGGAGTCTATGAGCCGGTATAGCGAGAAAAGGGCAGAGGTCACTCTTCGCGGGGAGTTAATCCTGATAGACCACAGTTGCTTGCTCCCCAACGGCATGTGGGGTGCCTGCCCACCCCACGTGGTGCTGAGCGCTCACATCACGGACGAGGAGTTGGGCGGGCGTCTGGTGGCCGTACTGCAAGCAACGCGGTATCTGAAAGAGTTCGATCGTTCGATTCCAGACTACGAGACGGCCGTACCTGGGCTCCTCGGCTGTAAGAATTACAGGGAATTCCTCAAGGGTGCGTTATTTTGCGGTGTAAGCCTCGAGGGTAATGCTTTGCGCTTTTACCCATCGGTTAACCAGGGGCCACGAATGGGGTTTGTATTCAAGCCGCTGTCCGAAACCGTCACCCTCCCCTTCCCGAGCGACTTCGAGCCCATCGGAAGGACGCTTCGGGAGGTTCTTGCTTCCAGGTGTGAGTAGTGGTGTTGTTTTGTGTGCTAAAGCGAGGCCTGCCCCCTCAAACCCCTACCCCCCCGTGCCAGTCTTGACGTCGTCGCCGTCCGCCACCACCGCGGGCGGCGTGGGCCCACCCGCCACGCCCCACGGCTGCGCCAGCGCGAGCAGCGCCAGCACAACGCCCAGGCAAACCCCTCCTTTCCCCAGTACCCGGAGCCACTTGCCGATACCACCCTTCGTGCGGAACGCATGGGTCTTTCCCATGGCCCGCAGGGTGCGCCCGGCACGCGACAGAACCTGTCGCACCAGAGGCACGCCCGAGAGTGCTAGGATGACCAAAGCAACCGGGCACGTTGCACGGCACCTTGACAGGCAGGCCTCGAGACACTTCCGGGGCTCGAGGGGGAGTTTTATCCGTTAGAACCAAGTGTTTTCCCCGCACACGCGGGGATGAACCGAGGTAGACCGTGCCCCGGTCGAAGCCGTAGCGGTTTTCCCCGCACACGCGGGGATGAACCGTCTAACTCGAGCTTGCTTATCATCGACCATCGGTTTTCCCCGCACACGCGGGGATGAACCGATCGAGCCGATGAACGCGGCGTTGCGGGAGCGTTTTCCCCGCACACGCGGGGATGAACCGAGCTCCTGTACGTGGGGGAGGAGACCACAGATGTTTTCCCCGCACACGCGGGGATGAACCGCCCATCGCGCCGCCCACCAGTGCGGCGACGAGGTTTTCCCCGCACACGCGGGGATGAACCGGCGTGGATGCGCTTGCCGTTGGAGAACTCCACGTTTTCCCCGCACACGCGGGGATGAACCCACTACCTCTCCACCCGCAAGACCTACGCACTTGTTTTCCCCGCACACGCGGGGATGAACCGGTCCGACAGATGAGGCGGGGTCGGACCGGCGCGCTTTCCCCACGCACGTGGGGATAGATCAAAAATAGGGCGAGCCAGTGGCTCGCCCCTACGAAAGCGCTGGGCTTTAGGCGTTCGGCTATCAGCTATCGGCGTTGGGCGTTGGGCGTTCGGCGTCCGGCATTCGACACTCAGCTAACCGCCCGGAGCTACGCTCAATTCGCCCGCTGGCTCTCGAGCCCCATGCTGCGAACCTCGAACACCGGCACCTCGTGGTAAAGGGGCGGCGGGACCCCCTCCGTCTGGACGCGGCCCTCCTGGACGAGTTGCAGCAGAGCCTCGACCACCTGCGGGTCGAACTGGCTGCCCGCGTTGCGCTGGAGTTCGGCGAGCGCCTCGGGGACGGAGCTCGGCTCCCGGTAGGGGCGGCGGCTGGTGAGCACCTCGAAGACGTCGGCGACGGCGAGGATGCGGCCGAAGAGGGGGATGGCCTCCCCGGCCAGCCCCCGGGGGTAGCCCTTCCCGTCCCAGCGCTCGTGGTGCGCGCGCACCCCCTCGGCGATGGTGGCGAACTCGGGCGAGGCCGAGAGCAGGATCTGGGCCCCCAAGTCGGCGTGGCGCTGCACCTCGCGGTACTCCTCGGCGGTGAGCTTGCCCGGCTTGCGCAGGATGTACTCGGGGATGCCCACCTTGCCCAGGTCGTGCAGCAGGCCCGCCCACCACAGCGTCTCGAGGTCGTGGCCCTCGACCCCCAGCCGCTTGCCCAGCTCGTGGGCGTGGTAGGCCACCCGCTCGCAGTGGCCGCCGGTCTGCTCGTCGCGCTCGGCCACTATCGCGGCCAGGGTGCGCAGGGTGTTGCCGTAGCCGCGGGCCAGCCGCTCGGCCAGCTCCCGCGTGGCCCGTAAGCTGCGCCGCAGCCGCTCGAAGACCAGCCCCGCGCCGCCCCCGACGGCGCAGTAGATGAGCGCCCGCACCAACCACCCCCCGTCGGGCTGCCCCCCGGCCGCCGCGAGCGAGGCCTGCTGGTACGGCCCCATCAGCACCCCGGCCAGCAGCCCCACCGCCGTCGCCACGCCGGCCCCGCTGCCCGCCGCGGCCAGCAGGATCGGGCCGTACATCAGGTGGACGAAGGGGTTGGGGGTGCCCCCGGTGACGGAGACCACGTAAACCACCGCGAGCAGCGACAAGGCCACAACCGCCAGGTGCGCGAGGCGGTAGAGGCCGGTCGGTTCCCACACGAGCTGGAGCCATGCCTGGGGCTTAACCTGGGTTGCGTCGCTGCCGGTGGAATGCACCACGAACCGACCTCCTCGAGCAAACGGTATTAGAACCAACTATAACCCACGCTGGAAAGCCTACATGGTTCATGGCAGGCGCACTGCCGTCGTCGCTACAGGTCTCGACCCGCGACACGGCCGCACCGTGAGGGTGAGCACCCCGGCGGGCTGTTTGAGGACCCGGGGCCACGGCAGGCATGCTCGCCGAACGTGACCACGTCTACGCCTGGACTGGGCGAAGGCGGTCGGAAGTCGGGGCTGCGCTCACAGCATCAGGGGCACGGCCAGCGTGCACGGTCGGTCCTTGCCGACGAGCACCTGGTACAGCGCGGCGTGCGAGGTGCGCTCGAGGCCCAGCAGCCGGTCGACGTAGGCCTCGTCGAAGCTGAGGGAGGGGCGCGCGAACAGGCCGGACGCCGCGGCGGCGAGGCTGAGGTAGTGTGCCACGGCCCCGGCCGTCGTGTGGACCGCGCGGAAGGCGCCCATCCCGTGGCGGTGGATCGGCGCGGTGTCGCCGCTGACGAACCAGACCGTCGAGCAGTTGCGCGCCTGGAAGCCGGGGGGCATGAACAAGGCCCGGTGCCACTCGCTCGAGGCGGGCAGCTCAGCCTGCAAGCGCAGGCCCTGGGAAACGGCGTCCCAGCGGTACACGCCGGGGTCGAAGCCCTCGGCCCTGAGGATCAGCGCGTGAACCGCCCAGCCCCTTCCGGGGATAGCACGGATCACCTGCTCGAACACCGCCACGCTTTCCCGCGACTGCGGCTGTGGGACGGGCCATACCCCATTGGGGCCGCCTGCCGAGTGGCGGGCGTAGATCACTTCGCGCAGGTCGTGGCCGAGGGTGCCGCCCGGGACAACCCGTACGGGCGGGGAGTCCTCGAGCAGCCAGCACACCGGCATCTCCTCCAGCGGTGGCCAGGTGAACTCCGGCAACCCCTCGAAGGTGCAGCGCAGCGGGCGCCCCAGCGCGCCGCTGACGGTACAGACCTGGGCGGCCGCGTGGCCCGCCGCCAGCAGGCACAGCCGCGCGGCGAAGTCGCCGTAGATCGAGCGCAGCCGTTGTGGGAGGGTGGTGAGCAACCAGCCGCCGCCGAGGCCCGGCCGTCGCTCGAGCAGTTCCCAGACCAGCGGGGCGAAGGCGGCGCAGGGCGTGGACGCCAGGGAGTGACGGCGCGGGTCGTAGCGGTACAGGCCCGGGGGGAGGTCGCCGCCCCGCGTGAAGAAGTAGAGCTCGGTCGTTCCCTTGCAGCGTGGCGCAGGAGCGGGCCGGTGGTAGGGGTAGCGGTCCGCCGGCTCGTAGCGGGAGAAGCCGAGGCTGAGGTGGGCGATGGTAGCAACCTCGACCAGGCTGGGGGTCGAGGCAGGATGATCCGGCCGGGAGCGCGGCTCCAGGGCATCGCCGAGGGTGCCGAGGTCGGCGACCAGGCGGTGAGGCAGCGGGTGTTCAGCGGCGTGCGGCGGGAGCGGGGGGAACAACTTGGCCTCGTCGTGGGTCTCGTTGCGGTCGGCGGTTTGTTTTAAGTAGGTCGTGCGGAAGTGCAGGGCAGGGGCACTGACCATAAGACCTCCTTTCCGGGCGCCTCAGGCGAACGGGTGGGGCCACGCCGTGCGCCGCCGGGGCAACAGGTGGTAGCGCTCCAGCCCTGCGCCGTAGTGGATGGGGATGAGCCCCGGCACCAGCGCCCGCACGCAGCGCAGGCCCAGCCGGCGCAGGACGGGCGTGGTCTGGTCTACGGCGATCAGCTCGAGCCCGTGGCGCTCGAGCAGCGCGACCAGCTCGCCGAAGGGGCCCGGCGGGTGACCGCCGGGGGGCGGCTGCTCCCCGCTCCCTACGTGCAGTAAGGGCTCGAAGCGCGGCCGGGCCGAGGGCGGCCAGTGGGCCAGCAGGTGGTCGGTGATGTCCGTGACGTCCTCGGGGTGGTGGGCCAGGTGGGCCGCGCGGCGCCGCTCATCCGGGGTTAGGCTGCGGGCCAGCTCCACCAGGCTCAGCAGCTCGAAGAGGGCCTGTTCGCAGGCACCGGCCCAGGTGAAGCGAGCGGCGCTGGCGCAGAGCGTGTGGCCTTCCCCACCGGCGCGGCAGGACTCGGCCACGGCCACCAGAGCGGGGATATCCCCGAGCCGCCCCGCAGCGAAGAGGTGAAGCCGGTAGCCCAGCGCGTCCAGGCGGTCGAGCAGGGCCAGGGCCGTGCGGCTGAGCCCGCCCAGCGAGGACAGGCCCAGGCGGGGGACCGGTTCCACCCCGTACCACCAGCGCATCGCCGCGTCCCGCTCGAACAGCTCGAGCGTGGCGTAGGCGGTGGCCTCCTCCAGGCTCCTCCCGACCGCGCAGCCGCTGGAGGTGCCCACGACGAGGGTAGCGGCACGGTAGAAGGCGGCGCTCTCCTCCACCCAGAGCGGCCGCTGGGCGGTGAAGGAGAAGCCCTCGACCCAGGTGTAGGGGCGCTCGGGGTCGAAGGGCCGGCAGGGGAAGCCGGGACGCCGGTACTGCTCGGGGGCGTACAGGCCCAGCCTCCGGGGGTCCAAAGCCTCGTCCCCCAGCTCGGCCCAGGTAGCCTGGACGCGGCGGCGGTCGTCCTGGACGTGTAGCCCGGCCTGGCGCTCCAGCGCCTCGAGGACCGCCACCAGGCGGGCTTTGCGGTAATTGGCGCTGCGGCCACCACCCCACACGGCCTGCCGGCTGCTGTAAGCGGCGAGCTGGGCCGCGGCGTAGGCGAAGGTGGCCCTGGAGTAGTCGGAGTACAGGCTCAGCAGGGGACCGACCTGGGGGTGTACCAGCTCGAGGGGGGTGAAGTCGGGGAGGGGGCCGCGCTCGAGCGGGGCCTGAGCGTTCCAGGCGGGAGATGGCGCCGGGACCGGTGGCGCGCCGCCCCACAGCCGCACCCGCTCCACGCCGGCCGCCCGGGGGTCGAGCACGAACGCGGCGGCGGGCTCCTCGGCGGCGGCCCGCTCAAGGTGCTCGAGCAGCTCCGCCAGCGCAGGGAAGGCTTCCACGCCGCCCGAGCACGAGGGCGGGGTGTGGCTCTCCCCCAGCGCCGCGTCGAGCGCCGTGGAGCTGAGGATCAGGTTCCCGCCGGCGCAGGTCAGACGGACGCGACCCTCCACGGCCCCTTACCCCCGCTCCGCCCGGCCCACGTACAGGCCCTCAGCCCGCAGGAAGGGATGCCACCCGGCACACACGCCAGGCCCAGGCCTCGCCTCGAGCCAGTCCTCCCAGGAGGGGCTGTCCTCCAGCGGCTCGGGAAGGATCAGCGGGTGGGTCCCTGGGGTGCTGGCCGCTGCTGCCGGCCAGTCCTCCAGGGTTTGGGCCTGGCCCAGGCTGTGCAGCACGGCGGTCTTGAGCGCCTCGGCCAGCGTGCGCCCGGCGGCGGTCACCCAGGTGACGGCGGTCCGCAGCGTGACCACGGGGATCGGGCCGGGGGGTTCCAACGCCGTCCATAGCTGCGGCTGGAGGCCGTAGCGCAGGGTCAGGGAGCGCCACCAGAAGCTGCCTTCGGGGTCCAGGCACGACACCGCCGCCTCGGCGGGCCAGGGTGTGCCCGGCTCGCCCCGCTCGAGGACCTGCCGCCGGGCCGCGTCGAGCAGGGCCAGACCCAGGGCCTCGGCCTCGCTGGTGCCGGCGGTCCAGCCGGGATCCCCGCCGCCCAGTGCCTGGGCTACCCCGCCCAGAAGCGCCTGTAGCCGGGCCCGCCGGGGGCTGCTCCCGGCGTACACCGCCGCCCGGTCCGGGGTTGTCCGCAGGCGCACCGCCCACAAGTTGACGGGCAGTTGGGGCAGGTCCTCGGGGTCCAGGCTGTGCAGGACCCCGCTGAAGGGGCTGACCAGGCGGGCGAACAGCGGCCGCTTCTCCAGGTCGTCCTCGCCCTCGAGGGCATAGCCGGGGCCCGGGAGGCAGCGCCCGCAGTCCGCCCGTGGCAGCAGGGGGTGGAAGGTGTCGCCGAGCTGCTCGCTGTCGATGCGGACCAGGCCCCGCTCGAGCGCAGTCGGCAGTTGTGCCAGGTGCTTGAAGATCTCCACCGCCGCCCGGGCCCCGGCGATGCCGAAGGCGGTGGCGGTGTCGCGCGGCGGGTCGGCCGGCTCGAGGCGGCCGAGCACGCAGTCCAGGCAGGTCCCTCCCGGGAAGAGCGGCCCCAAAGCCGCCCAGGCGCTGCTGAGCACGACGGGCACGAAGGCCGTGTGGGGCCAGCGTTGGCGCAGGAAGGCCTCCCACTGCGCCCGCACCTGGGCCACCGTTCCTACGGCCACCACCAGGTCGGGCGGCGGGCCGGGGCTGAAGGGCAGCTCGAGGGTGATCTCCCAGCCGAGTTCGGGGTCGAGCCCGGCTTGCCGGGCGAGGGATTCTCGGTGGGCCTGCGCGAAGGGGTCGCCCGGCGGAAGCTGGAGCCGGCCGCGGCACACGCCCGCCTTCCACAAAGCCGGCGCAAGCACCCGCACCGCCGAACCCCCGCCCAGCACCCACACCCGCTTACGGCGCAACGCCAGGAA
The DNA here is from genome assembly GCF_003574345.1 of Calidithermus terrae. Taxonomy (NCBI): domain Bacteria; kingdom Thermotogati; phylum Deinococcota; class Deinococci; order Thermales; family Thermaceae; genus Calidithermus; species Calidithermus terrae. Next base: position 1,511 of record NZ_QXDL01000031.1, on the reverse strand, counting down.
ACGCCGCACCGCGCCGTCGCCCAGGGTCTCCAGGTAGTTGAGCGAAGGCCCGTAGTGCCGGGTGAGCCAGTCGGGGAGGGCGAGGCCCTGGACGTCGCTGTGGTCGCGCACGGCCGCGACTCCCTGCAGGGAGTGGAGGAGTTCGCGGACCACCCGTTGCTGCTCGGGGCGCAGCGGGCGGGTGAGCTGCTCGAGGGAGTGCTTCCCGTCCAGGTAAGGTGCCAGGCGCTCGAACAGGCGCAGGGTGGCCTGGCCGCGGTAGAGGTAGGCCTTGCCGTCGACGGCGAGCCTCATGCCGTCGGGGGCGGGTTCGACGTAGACGTCCGGTCGCAGCTTGGGGTACATGGGGTCTCCTTTCACTCGGGCCGGGTCGAGCGGTAGCGGGCCTCGGCGATGAGCAGGTGCTCGAGCCAGGCGAAGGCCATGCGGTTCCAGTGGAAGAGCGTGCAGGCGGCGGCAATGCCCCGCAGGCCGCGCTCGAGCCGTCCCTCCCGGTTGAGGCCCTGGAGGGCCTGGCCCCAGGCCCGCAGCCCGGCCAGGGCCTCCTGCGCGCACGGGACCAACCGGCGGAACGAGGCCTCCAACGCCTCGTCGGGCTGGAGGTGCAGTTGCTGCAAGACCCCCGCCAGCCGCCGCACCCGCTCCTCCAGCCCCTCCGCCGAGCCCGGCCGCAGGGTGCGCACCCTGCGCCAGACGTCCCACTGCTCGAAGGCGTCGAGCCCCAGGGCCCGCAGCATCAGCTCGGACCAGAGGTGGGAGGCCAGGTAGCGGTCGGGGCCGCCGAGGGCGTGGGCGGCCAGGGCCACCCTCGCGTCGGCGCAGAACATGCGGTGGGTGGCCTCGAGGGCGGCCCGCCCTCCGAACAGGCCTTCCTCGGGCTCGTACACCGTGGGCACGGCCCGGAAAAGCCCCTGAGCCTCCAGGTCGGCGAGCCCGCGCTCGAGGCGGGCCGCGACCTCGCCCGCCTCGGCGAGGTCGCTTGGCCGCAGGCGCAGCCGCACGTGCGGGCCGCCGTCGCTCTTGAGCATGAACCAGTGCCCCTCGATCAGGCCCTCGCGCTCGAGCGGCTCGAGCAGGCGGCCCCGCACCTCGGACAAGCCCCTGAACGGGTCGTCGGCGTACAGCCGCCACTGCCACCACGGCTGGGGGGCGGGCACGGCGGCTTCGTCCAGCCCGGGGTCGGGCCGGGCGGGGCCGGCCAGCAGGGCGTACAGGACCAGCTCGTCGGGCGGCAGGCCCAGCAGCTCGGCGCTGGCGTCTTCCAGGAAGCTCCCGAGCACCGTGGCCCGCATCCCCAGGGCCGCCGCGCCGAGCAGCAGGTTCTGGGCCATGTGCCCCGACTCCTGGAGGGCGAAGCGGTAGGCCCGGTCGCCGTACTTCTCCACCGCCCGCGAGCGGGGCCGGGCCCCCCGGGCCTTCGTGCTGGCCCCCACCCGCGAGCTCGCGCTGCAGGTGGCGAAGGAGCTGGAGTGGATCGCCCGCGACCTGGCGGTCGTGACGGTCTACGGCGG
>NZ_QXDL01000309.1:0-3498 GCF_003574345.1 Calidithermus terrae | reverse complement strand
GCCCCTGCACCTGCCCCGCCCCCAGATCCAGGTCATCAACCGCTTCCTGGAGAGCCCCACCTTCTCCCCTTCCCCTGCGCCGGTCGTGCAGACCCTCTTCGGCAGGCCCTACGCCGAGGTGCACCCGCTCACCGACCGCGAGGCCGTGCGGGAGGCCGACCGCTGGGGCCTGCTCGAGCGCGCCAAGCCCGAAGACCTGCGGGCCTTCCCCCTCAACTTCATGGACATGCCCGGCAAGTACCTCTTCCACTGCCTGCGGCAGCTCACCTGGCGGGTGGGGCCCACCGCCTCGCGGGTGCTCTCGCTGCTGGGCAGTAGCTTCGAGGAGGCCTGGGGCCACAACCGCACCCACCTGGTGGGGCGGCTCGAGGCCGCCGGGCAGGCCGGGTTGGCCGCCGACTACGCGGGCTTCTACCTGTGCGCCTGGGACTTCTACCGCTCGGGCTACGCCGGCTCCGACGCGGCGCGGCAGGCCGTCCGGCACGGGGTGAGGGTGCTCGAGGCGGGGCGGCGGCTGGCGCAGGGCTGAGCCGGCTAAGCCGGGCGGTCGGGCAGCATCGCCAGCTGCAAGCGGTAGGTCTGGCCGCCCCCCCGCGCGGCGTACTTCTGGTACAGCTCGATCAGCTCGTGCTGGAAGGCCTTGGCCTGCTCGAAGTCGAGGTCGAGCGAGACCCACAGGTTGAGGGTGGCCGGGGCCTGGGGCTTGCGGTTGTTGAACAGGCGCTCCCCTTCGGCGTCGCCGTAGCTGAAGCTGAGGGTCCCGCCCCGGGCGCTGAGCCACAGGCCCCACTCCTCGCCCGGCGCCGTGAGCAGCTCGAGCCGCGCCCGCTTGAGGGCCTGCTGGAAAGGCTGTTCGATCCCCTCGAGAAAGGTCTCGAGGTCGCCGCGCGACAGCGCCTTGAAGGGCACGAAAAAGGCGTTGGCGACTGCCCGGTAGTAGCGCACCGCCCGGCCCCCGCGCGGCTCGGTGCGGGTGTGCTCGAGGAGGCCGTGCGCCAGGAAGCGGCGCACCCAGTACATCAGCACGTTGAGCTTGACGCCCAGCAGCCGCGCCGCCGAGGAGGGGCTGTGCTCGCCCAGCAGGAAGGGGAAGAGAAAGCCGGCGGCCTTGGGGTCGGTGAGCACCTCGGCGGCCTGGGGCTGCTCGACCCGCAGCCAGCGGTAAGTCGAATCGGCGGGTTCCATTTGCAGTAGCTTAGCCCAACAATCGAAGCATCACGAGCGCGCGCCGTGAAAGCCACAACCAAAGGAGTTTTTATGCGGCGTGTGTGGATGGTGTTCACGGTCACGGCACTGGGCTTTGGCAGCCTGGCCCTCGGGCAGCAGGCGACCTGCATCGGCGGAAGCATGGACCGACTCTTCTGGCTAGGCATCAAGAACAGCGGCTACGCCGTCCCGCAGGGGCAGAGCGCCGACGCGCTCTCGCACAACCTGCTGGCCTGCCTCGCCTCCCCCGACCCCGAGCTGCGCGACGGCTTCGGCTACGCGATCCTGACCCGCTGGTTCCGCGCCGGGCAGGTCAGCAACCCCGCCCTCAAGGGCATCGCCGCCCGGCTGACGCAAAACCTCAAGGCCGGGGTGGGGGAACAGGGCACCGACACGGTGTTCGGGCGCAGCTTCTCGGCGCTGATCCTCTCGGAGGTGGTGCGGCGCGACGTCCAGGCCCCCTTCCTCGAGCCCGCCGAGTTCCGGGCCGTCCTCGAGGCGGGCCTGGCCTACCTCGGCGCCGAGCGCGACCTGCGCGGCTACGACGCCCGCCAGGGCTACATCCACGGCGTGGCCCACGGCGCCGACCTGCTGTGGCGGCTGGCCTCGAGCCCCAAGACCGACAAGGCCGACCTCGAGCGCATCCTGCAGGCCGTGGCCGGCAAGGTCGCCCCCGAGGGCGAGCACTCCTACGTGCACGGCGAGAGCGACCGCCTGGCCCGCGTGGCGCTCTACGCCCTCAACCGGGGCCTGCTCGAGGCCGCCTGGGTGCAGGAGTGGGTCAAGCAACTCGCCCGCCCCGGACGCCTGGGCCAGTGGTCCAACGCCTTCGGCAGCACCGCCGGGCTGGCCCAGCTCCACAACACCCAGCAGTTCCTGCGGGCCCTGGAGAGCTTCCTGCGCCTCGCCAAGCCCAAGGGCGCCGACGAGCTGTTGCCCACGCTGATGGAAAGCATCAACAGCCTGATCCTGTTCTGATTTCGGGGGGCCAGGGGCGCAGGGTGCTGCGCCCCTGAGGTTGGACCTTCCCCCTCCCATGCCGTAGGGTGGGAGGCGTGAAGCGGACTCTCGCTCTGTTGGCCCTGACCCTGGCCCCCGCCCTGGCCCAAAGCTGCCTGGGTTTCCGCGGGCTCGAGGTCGCCACCCCCTCCGGCTTCTGCGCCGGGGTCGTCCGCAGCGGCCTGAACTTCCCCAGGGGCGTGCTCCCCCTCGCCAACGGCGACGTCCTCGTGGTCGAGATGGGCGGCTGGGGCCCCGACCGCGGCGCCGTGACCCTGCTCGCCAGGGCCAGAGGCTACGCCCCCCAGCGCCTGCTCACCAAGCTCGACCGCCCCAACGGCATCGCCCTGGGCCCCGACGGCAAGGTCTACGTGGGCGAGGTGGGCCGGATCTTCCGCTTCAGCCTGGGCAAGCCCGCCAAGGAGTACGTCATCACCAACCTCCCCGGCAACGGCCGCCACCCCCTCACCCAGATGGTCTTCGACACCAACCGGCGGCTGCTGGTCAACGTCGGCAGCGCCAGCGACAACTGCCAGGAGGACAAGGGCAAGGCCGCCTGCCGCGAAGCCCGGACCAACGGGCTGGTGCGGCGCTACACCTTCGACTGGGACAGCGGGAAGGTGAACGGGTGGGGCGTAATGGCGACCGGTCTGCGCAACTCCATGGCCCTGGCCGTGCACCCCTCGGGCACCGTGCTCCAGGGGGAGAACTCCCGCGACGCCATCGGCGCCGCCGACCCCAGGCTCGACGACGAGGAGCACCCCAAGGACGAGCTCAACGTGCTCGAGGCCGGCGCCGACTACGGCTGGCCCTACTGCTACGAGAACGCCCGCAACGCCCCCGAGTTCCCCCGCTACCCCTGCGCCGACACCCGCAAACCCGCCGTGCTGCTCCCCGCCCACGCCGCCCCGCTGGGCATGACCTACTGGAGCGAGGGCCCCCAGCCCTACCGGGGCTGGCTGGTGGTGGGCTACCACGGCTACCGCAAGTACGGCCACCGCCTGGTGGCCTTCCCGGTGGACTCCAGGGGCATCCCCAACGGTGACCCCGTGGACCTGATCAAGGACTGGGTGCTCCCCGGCGGCAAGCTGGGCGCCCCGGTGGACGTCAAGGCCGCCCCCGGCGGCAGGCTCTACGTCACCGACGACCGCAACGGCATGCTGATCGTGTTCGGCAGGCGGTAGTTGGGAGCGGCAAGCGGTCAGCCGGCGGCGAAGAGCGAAAGGCTGGTGGCGTGTGGCTCGTGGTGGAAAGGCACCCCTCCCCCGCCCGCCCCGCGCGCGGGGCGGGGAG
>NZ_QXDL01000308.1:0-3506 GCF_003574345.1 Calidithermus terrae | reverse complement strand
GCGTAGGGCTCGACGGGGTAGGCCTCGCCCCGGGGCAGGGCGGGGGCGGGGGGCTGTGAAGCCTGGAGCGACCCCACCTCGAGGCCCTCCGGCAGGCGCTCGAGCCGCTTGACCTCGAGGCCGTTGCCGCCGTAGCTGGAGAAGACGACCCCCTGGGGCGAAGGGCTGACGCCGAACACGCCTCCCGGCTCGGCGGTGAGCTGGTAGAGCTGCCCTTCCCGCACCCGGTAGAGCTGCGAGCTTCCCCGGCGGTCGGAGGCGAACAGGAGCTGCCCTTCGGGGGTCCAGGCGGGCCACCAGTCCTGGAAGAAGTCGGAGGTGACGAACTCGAGCGCCCCCTCCCGCAGCAGCGCCACGTCGAGGAAGCCGCCCGGGCGCCACACCGCGAGCGCGACGGCGCCGTCCGGGCCCGGGGCGGGCTGGAAGAGCTGCCAGCCCTCGGGGGCCGCGTAGACCTCCCGGTCCTGCCCCCCGCACCAGCGGCGCAGGGCCGAGCGCTCCACGCTGCGGCGCACGTACAGCACGCACTCGCCCTCCGCCACCGCGTCGCTGGCGCGCGCGCCGTGGGTCAGGCGGGTCTCCTGCCCGCCGGGCCCCAGCCGGAACACCTCGCCGTAGCGGGTGCCCCCCTGCCGCACCACGCGCGAGTAGACCAGGCTGCCGCCGCGGTCCCAGGAGAGCCGGTCGGGGCGGCCCGGCAGGGGGACGGCGGGGGAGAAGCCGGTCGTGGCCTGCCGCCGGTCGGCCCACCCCACCCGCACCGCGCCGCCCTGCCACCAGGCCAGCAGCCCGTCGGGGCGCCAGGCCGGGCTCGAGCCCGCGCTCAGCCGCTGGGCCTGCGGGAGCCCGGTGCGGCGCAGCGCCTCGGCCTCGGACTCGGCCCGGGCGAACTCGAGCCCGCTCCACAGCTCCCATAAGGGCTCCAGGCGCGTGCCCAGCGCCCTCTCCCAGGCTTCGGAGAAGTCGAAGCCGCCGGCGTTATAGGCCCGGATGACCTTCCGCAGGCCGTCCTCACCGAATTCATCGGCCAGGAAGGCCACGAACCCCGCCCCGAAGCTGTAGCGGGTGTTGCCGCCGGGGTAGCGCTCGAGCGGCCCGATCCCGGCGTCGGAGAGGGTGGGCCACTTCCCCTCGCGCGCGATCTGCGCCCGCAGGGTGCGGGTGGTGGTGTCGGCCACGCGGCCCCCGCTGGTCAGGATGGACTCGAGGTACACCGCGTAGCCCTCGATGAACCACGCCGGCGGGACGCGGGCGGTGTTGCTGCCCGGGTAGCGGCCCAGGATGGCCGTCAGCGGGTCGTCGCCGTGGGTGGTGAGGTGGGCTATGTGCGTGTACTCGTGGACGAGCAGCACCTCGAGCACGTCCTGCCACTGCGCCCCGATGAGCCCGGGCTGCGGGAACGTGGCGTAGACGCGGATGACGGGGTAGGGGAAGACCATCGCCAGGCCGTTGAACTCGTCGGTCTCGTCGCCCACCAGGACGTAGGTGCGCGGTGGCTGGTTGCCCACAATCCCGCTCACCGCCTCCCGAACCGCCTCGGCCGTGGCCGCGACCCGCCGGGCGTAGCCCTCCAGGCGCGGCGGGTGGATCACGGTGAAGTGCGGCGTGACCACCTGCTGCAGCGGCACCTCCCCGATGAGCTGCGCTCGAGCCGGACCCAGGGCCGCCAGCACCAGCAGCCCCCAGAAGAACCGTCGGAACATGCGCCTACTTTACCGGCCGGGCGTCCGGGTTTGATGACGGTTGGCGGCGTGGTGTGGTTTGCCGAACGCCGAACGCCCAACGCCGATAGCTGATAGCTGACAGCTAAATACTGAACACCAGACGCATGATGCCGTCGGCAGGCCTCGCGCTGGCCTGTGCCCATTCTCCCAAGAAGCCAGGCCCCGCCTTGGCGGGGCCTGGTCAGGCTATCGGCTATCGGCTATCAGCTACCGGCTATCGGCACCCCGTTCAGCTCACTCGAGCTTCCAGGTACTCGCGCTCGCCCAGCACGATCTGGCGGGCTAAGTCGGGGTCTTTGGGGAATTCCTTGCCCCGGTTGATGAGGTAGGTCTCGTAGCGCCCGATCTCGAACTTCTCGACTATGCTCGAGAGCGCCTTGGAGAGGTCGAACTCCTTGCAGGAGAAGATGTCCACGCTGACGAAGCGCTTCTCGGGGAAGGTGTGGATGGCGATGTGGCTCTCGGCGATGAGGACCACGCCGGTGACGCCGGAGGAGTGCCCGGTGTGCCCGTCGTAGCGGTGCACGAAGGGGGGCAGCACCTTGGTCATCCCCATTTCCACAGGAAGCTCGTCCAGAACGCGCCGGACGAGTTCAAAATCGGCTAATTTGTCTGCGTTGGCGTTGTAGCCGTCGATCATCAGGTGCGGGCCAAACCCAAAGAGTTCCAACCTTGTCTCCTTAAGCGGCCTACGGGTGTCCCCCGGCAGGCTTTCTCACCCCGTCGAGCGGCGTAGGAACGCCGTTTCAACAGCCAATCATTATGGGGCCGGGGGGGTGGGGTGTCAAGAATTCGTCGGCGTCGCGCGGAAGGGCCAGAGGCGGGGTGAAAGAGGCGAGAAAGCTGCGCGTGTCGCGTGTCGAGGGCGCGAATTGCGCGGGCTCGAGCCCTTAACCCGGCTTTTTTGGCTATCGGCCATGGACAGTTGCTATATTGGAGGCACGTCACAACGAACGGGGGGTGTTTCCGGTGAACCAACCCTTGACAGAGCGGCGCGACGCTTGGTGGGTCGAACCCCTGGTCACGGTCGTCGTGCTGGTGGCCTTCGGGGTCTACGCCTTCTGGGTTGCCCTGATCAACCGCGACTTCGCCTTCGGCCCCTACCTCTCGCCGTTCTATTCCCCGCACCTCGACCTCGCCTGGTGGCCCTTCTCCCCGGCGTTCCTGATCCTGTGGGTGCCCCTGGGGTTTCGTCTGACCTGCTACTACTACCGCAGGTCCTACTACCGGGCCTTCTTCTGGGACCCCCCGGCCTGTGCGGTGGGGGAGATGCGCAGGTCGTACCGCGGCGAACGAAGCTTTCCTTTCGTGCTCAACAACCTGCACCGCTACTTCTGGTATCTCAGCCTTCCGGTGCTGGCCTTCTTGTGGTACGACGCGATCAAGGCCTTCTTCTGGGAGGACGGTTTTCACGTGGGGCTGGGCGCGCTGATCCTGGTGGTCAACGTGGTGCTGCTGTCGTACTACACCTTCTCCTGCCACGCGTGGCGTCACCTGGCGGGGGGATGCCTGGACTGCATGTCCGGCAGGCCGGTCCGTTATGGCCTGTGGCGCTGGACCAGCCGCATCAACGCCCGCCACGGCTACTGGGCCTGGGTCAGCATGGTCTCGGTGGCCCTGGCCGACGCGTACATCCGCCTGTGCGCTACCGGCGCCATCGCCGACTTGCGCCTGTTTTAGGAGGCCGTGTGGAGTCGTATCAGACCTTCGATTACGACGTGCTGGTGATCGGCGCGGGCGGGGCAGGCCTGCGGGCGGCCATCGCGGCCCTGGAGGAGGGGG
>NZ_QXDL01000307.1:0-3507 GCF_003574345.1 Calidithermus terrae | reverse complement strand
GCGGTGGACGCCGGGGCCGCCCGGATCCCCGCCGGCAGCAGCGAGGCCCCGCCCTCCCGCAGCGCCCGGGCGGCCCCGGCGTCCACCGCGATCTCCCCGGCCGGCTTGGGGAGTTGGTACAGCCAGAGCTTCTGCCCGCTGTAGCGGCGCTGCCCCGCCGCGAAGAAGGTGCCCACCGGCTCACCGCGCAACGCCTGCAGCACCGCCCCGGGGCGGGTGCCCGGAAGCAGCAGCATGGGGATCCCGGCGGCCTGGGCCTTCTCGGCGGCCAGCAGCTTGCTGCGCATGCCCCCGGTCCCCACCCCGTTGGGGTCGGCCCCGGCCATCCGCAGCACCTCGGCGTCCACGCGCTCGACGTAGGGCACCGGGCGGGCGTGGGGGTTGTGGCGGGGGTCGGCGTCGTAGAGGGCCTCGATGTCGGAGAGGATGACCAGGAGGTCGGCGCCCACCAGCGAGGCGATGAGGGCGGAGAGCTGGTCGTTGTCGCCGAACTTGATCTCCTCCACCATCACCGTGTCGTTCTCGTTGATCACCGGCACGATGCCCCACTCCAGCAGCGTCTCGAGGGTGTGGCGGGCGTTGAGGTAGCGGTGGCGGTGGGCGAGGTCCTCGGCGGTGAGCAGGATCTGGGCCACCCGCAGGTCGTACCAGGCCAGCGCCTGCTCCCACAACTGCATCAGCACCGGCTGCCCCACGGCCGCCGCCGCCTGCTTGCCGGGCATGGTCTTAGGCCGGGACTTCAGCCCCAGCCGGGCGACCCCCGTCGCCACCGCCCCCGACGACACCAGCACCACCTCGCGCCCTTCGGCGCGCAGCCGGGCGACCTGCTCGGCGATGGCGATCTGCCTCGAGCGCCCCTCCTTGCCGCTGAGCACCGCGCTCCCCACCTTGAGCACGACGCGGCGGTACTGCGGCAGGGGAAGGGGGGTGCGCTCCGGCGTCATCCTGAACCCAGGATAACACCCGTTTTCGGCCTGCTGAACGCCTGCGCTATGACCTGAGTCAGGATTGTCGCCCCGTCCAACTTGCCCATGGGTATTCTGCGGTCTCTGGTACGATGGGGCGTACGGGAGGGAAACCGTGAAACGTATTCCGTTGGTCGCGCTAGCTATGGGCTTGTTGATGCTTCTTACCGCATGCCCGATGAACAAACCCCCTACCATTGGCTCCTTTAGCCGCACCCCCAGCTCGGGCCCCGCCCCTCTCCAGGTGACTTTTTCATGGAGTATCTCTGATCCTGATGGCAACGCGCTGACCTGCAAGCTGGACGTGAACAACGACGGCACCTTCGAGTACACCCTCAGCAACTGCACCTCCAGCTCGACGCGCCAGCACACCTACAACGCCGCGGGCAGCTACGTCGCCAAGCTCGTCGTCAGCGACCCCAGCGGCCTGGAAGATAGCGCGACCGTATCGATCACCGTGAACCCGCCCGCCGATGACCCCTACGACATCACGCTGCGCTTCACCGGCAGCCCCACCCCCAGCCAGCAGGCCGCCTTCGAGGCGGCGGCGGCCAAGTGGGAGCAGGTCATCACCCAGGGCTTCGCCAGCACCAACCTCACCATCCCCGCCAACGACTGTGAGGACGGGTTCTCCGCCTTCAACGGCTCCGTCGACGACATCCTCATCGACGCCGCCGTGGTGCCCATCGACGGGCCGGGCCAGATCCTGGGGCAGGCCGGGCCGTGCTACGACCGCAACCCCGACCGCCTCACCCTCTACGGCATCATGATGTTCGACTCCGCCGACCTCGCGCAGCTCGAGGCCGACGGCCAGCTCGACGAGGTGATCTTCCACGAGATGGGCCACGTGCTGGGCATCGGCACGCTGTGGAACTGGCAGCGCAGCCTGCTCGCCGGCGCGGGCACCAGCGACCCGCGCTTCGTGGGCGCCAACGCGGTGCGCGAGTGGCAGGCGCTGGGCGGCGCCGGCAACGTCCCCGTCGAGAACACCGGCGGGGCCGGGACCCGCGACAGCCACTGGCGGGAGTCGGTCTTCAACAACGAGGTCATGACCGGCTACCTCGACAGCGGGGCCAACCCCCTGAGCCGGGTGACGATCGGCTCCTTGCAGGACCTGGGCTACACGGTCAACTACGCCGCCGCCGACCCCTACGCCCTGCCGGGGCTCAAGGCCTCGAGCGCCGCCAAGACCCCGCTCAACATCATCCTGCTCAAGCCCAAGGGCACGGTGCAGTAACCCGGACCGCTTCGAACCCGGGGCCGTATCGGCCCCGGGTTTCCGCTTATAATCCCTTCGCATGGCGCTCTATGCCGTGGATAAACCCCTGGGCCTGACCTCCCACGACGTGGTGGACCTGGCCCGCCGCCACCTGGGCACGCGCCGGGTGGGCCACACCGGCACCCTCGACCCCCTGGCCTCGGGGGTGCTGATCCTGGCGAGCGAGGCCTCGACCAAGCTGGTGCCCTACTTATCGGCTGAGGACAAGGAGTACCTGGCGTGGGTGTCCTTCGGGGCCACCACGCCCACCCTCGACGCCGAGGAGCCCCCGCCCTCGGCGGAGCCCGTGCCCTTCGGGCGCAAGGACGTCGAGGCGGCCCTGCCCCACTTCCTGACCCTCACCGAGCAACTGCCCCCGGCCTACTCGGCGGTGAAGGTCGGGGGGGTGCGGGCGTACGAGGCGGCGCGCAAGGGGCACGAGCTCGAGCTCGCCCCCCGCCCGGTGCGCTACATCGGCCTCGAGCTGCTGGCCTTCGACCCCGCCCCCGCGCCCTACCGAATCGGCCCCACCGTCAACGGCTGGAGCCTACAGGAGAAGGGGCGGAAGGTCGAGCTGCCGCGGCTCGAGGGGGCCTTCCCCACCGCGGTGATCCGGGTGGTGGTGGGCTCGGGCACCTACATCCGCTCCTTCGCCCGCGACCTGGGCGAGCGCCTGGGCAGCAAGGCCTTCCTGTCGGGCCTGGTGCGCACGCGGGTGGGCAACGTGGGCCTCGAGCGCTGCCAGGACCCCCGCGCCATCGACCCCAAGCAGACCCTGGGCGAGCTCGAGGCCCTCTCCTGCCCGGTGGTCGAGCTCTCCCACGCCGAGGCCCGCAAGGTGCTCGAGGGCATCCCCCTCCCCATCCCCGCCCGGGGCGTGGTGGCCCTGGTAGACCGCCACCGCCGGCTGCTCGCGGTCGCCGAGGGGGACGGGTTCAAGCTGAAGATCCGGCGGGTGTTCAAGGGGGAGGGGTAGGCTGGGCGCGGGTCGTGCGTTTTAGGCCGTACGTCCTACGTCGTACGACGTACGCAAGACGCAAGACGCCTTGGCCCTGGGTCCTCGACGAGCCACACGCCACGGGCCTCCCGCTGATCGCTGACCGCTTAAGCTATACCCATGTCCTGGAAAGACGCTTACCAGCGCCTGAGCTTTGCCGAGCCCGAGGAGGGGGTTCTCGAGGTCATCCTCTCGAGCCCCGGCCGTCTCAACGCCGCCGACGCCGAGATGCACCGCGAGATGGCTTACGTCTGGCGCGACATCGACGCCGACGAGAGCATAAACGC
>NZ_QXDL01000306.1:0-3520 GCF_003574345.1 Calidithermus terrae | reverse complement strand
CCCCCAGCCCTCCCCCGCCCGCTTCGGCGACCTGCCCAAGCCGATGCTGCTCAACGTCTGGGCCACCTGGTGCCCGCCCTGCCGCGCCGAGATGCCCCTGCTGGCGGAGTACCAGCAGAAGGGCCACCCCGTCGTGCTGCTCAACGCCGGGGAGGGCGCGGGGGCCGTCCAGGCCTTCCTGCGCGAGGCCGGCCTGCCGGCGCGGGTCTTCCTCGACAGCGCCGACCTGCGGGAGAGCTTCCGGGTCAGCGGCCTGCCCACCACCCTGCTGATCGGGGCGGACGGGCGGGTGCTGGCCCGCCACCTCGGCCCCGTCAACCGGGCGCAGCTCGAGGAGCTCCTCGGCCGGCTGCGGTAGACCACCCCCGGCGCGCCCGTGGGATAGACTGATGCGCGGGGAATACCCCTGAGGGATACCCAGCCCGCGAGGTGAACCTTGAGTGCCGTTGCGAACCGAGCCCGGACCCAGCGCAAGCCCAAGCCCACCCCCCCGACCAAGGAGCAGGTGCTCAACCGCCTCAAGCGCCTGGAGGGCCAGGTGCGCGGCCTGCAGAAGATGGTCGAGGAGGGCCGCGACTGCCGCGAGATCCTCACCCTGCTCTCCGGCGTGCGCAGCGCCCTCGAGGCCACCGGCGACATCATCTTCGAGGCCTACCTCGAGGAGTGCCAGGCCGGCTTGGCCAAGGGCCAGGGGGACACGCGGGGCATCGTGGAGGCCGTGCGCCTGCTGCGCCGCTGAGCGGGCGCCGCGCGCGGCCGGGGCGGGAGTCGGCAAAAACAGGGGGCTCGAGCCCTAGTTGGGGTTCGTGCTGTACTGCACGACCCTGAGGCCGCCGGGGCTGGCGGGGTCCCCGGCCACGGCGAGGGCGTTGAAGGGCTGCTCGAGCCTCACCGCCACCGCCTCGCCGTCCCCGCAGCGCAGCGTGAGCTCGGGCATGGCGCTCCCCGACAAGAAGCCCACCTCGTAGAAGCCTTTCCAGGCCTTCAGGGAGGGCAGCCCCTGCAGCGCCTCCTCCCGGGGCGGGGCCGAGGCGGGCAGCTCGAGCCGGAAGGCGCCACGCCTCTGCAACGGTCGTCGGACGAGCGGGTTGCCGGCTTCCGGCGGTCCCTCGAGCGGTTCCAGTATTCCACAGGGGCGGCCCCCCGACCGGCCGGGAGAGCGGCACACGCCCCCGCCCCCGCCGGGCATACCCCGCGCAGCGATGCCCCCTGGGGGTACTTGCCTATACCCCCCTGGGATATATCCCGGCCCTCAGTGAGGTTTGCCGATGCTGTTTCGACCGATCCACGAGGAGGGACCGGCTCAGGGCGGCTACTTTATCGGGTGCCCGGCGCAGGGGCCCTGGTCCACGTTTTACTGTGCCCAGACCGCGACCCCGTGGGTCTTGGCCCGGTACATGCGGTGGTCGGCGGTGCTGAGCAGGGTGTCCTCGTCGGTGCCGTCCTCGGGGAAGGCGGCCACCCCCACGTTGACCCCCAGGGGGCGGCCCTCGAGGACGATCGCCTCGACGTGGCCGGCCAGGCGTTCCGCCGCGCCCGCCGCCCCTCCGCGGGGCGTGTGGGGCAGGATGGCCGCGAACTCGTCGCCGCCCCAGCGGAAGTAACGGTCGCCGCCGCGGCGCTGGGCCGAGAGCACCTGGGCCACCCGCCGCAGGGCCTGGTCCCCCGTGGCGTGCCCCAGCTCGTCGTTGATGCGCTTGAAGCCCCGCAGGTCCATCACCAGCAGGGCCAGCGGGTACCCGTAACGCCGGGCGCGGGCGAGCTCCTCGGGGAAGAAGCGGTCGAAGGCGCGGCGGTTGGGCAGGCCGGTGAGCGCGTCGGTGAGGGCGGCCATCTCCAGGCGCCGGCGGGAGTCCAGCTCGTGCAGCAGCGCGGCCACCGGCGGCACGAAGAGGCGGGCGGCCTCGAGGGAGTCCTCGTCGAAGGCGGCGGGGTCGTGGAAGTTGTCGAGGTTGAGCACCGCCAGCACCTCGCCCTGGTAGGGCACCGGCAGCGCCAGGGTGGAGGCGATCTCCCGCACGCGGGTGAATTCGTCGAAGCCGGGGGGCATCCCGCTGCCGCGGCTCCAGGCCGCCAGCGAGTCCGCCCCCAGCGCCAGGATGCGCGGCTCCCCGCGGCGCCAGGCCTCGAGGTCGGGGCCGTACCACGCGCGCTGCTGCCCCTCGGTCAGGGTCACCGGCGCGAAGGCCGTCAGGTCGAAGCCCACGACCGCCCGGTAGCGGAAGCCGCCGTCCTCCCGCACCAGCAGGCTGCCCGTCTGCGCCCCCGGCACCAGCCGCACCGCCGCCTCCACCAGCCGCTGGTACACCGCCTCGGGCGGGGCCTCCACCGCCTCGCGGGCCAGCGCCAGCAGGGTGGCCAGGCGCTCCTGGGTCTGGAAGGTGGCGAAGGACAGGCCCAGCGTGCGGCTGGCCGCCGCGAGCACCTCCCGCTCCACCCTGAGCCAGCGCCGCGGGCGGGAGTCCCCCAGCGCCAGCAGCGCCCGGGTCCGGGCGTGGGGGCCCAGCGGGATGGGGTACAGCGCCATCGCCCGCGTCCCGGCCGCCTTGAACGCCTCCAGGCGGCAGGCGGAGCGGTCGTAGGCGCTGGCGAAGAAGGGCCGGCCGCTGCTGAGGACCTGCCAGGAGAGCCACCGGCCGTAGGGGATCCCCTCCTCGAGCGAGCCCTCCCCCTGCCGCAGGCCCTCCCCCGCGAGCGCCACGGCCCTGAGGAGACCGCCCTGCTGCACCAGGATCGCCCCTGTCGTGCCGCCGAGGGCGGGCAGCAGGTGGTCCAGCGCCCGGCGGGCGGCGTCCTGGAAGTCCTCGGCCTGCCCCACCTCCTCGCCCAGCCGGGAGGTGAGCTCGAACTGCAACCGCTCGTACAGGCGCGTGAGCTGGTGGCTCGCGGCCCGGGCGAAGCGCACGTAGCCCTCCAGCTCGGCCTCGGCGAAGGGGCAGGGGCGCTCGAGGTTGAGCACCGCCACCACCTCCCCCGAGACCCGCAGCGGCAGCGCCAGCTCGCTCGTGACCGCGTGGCCCTCCAGCGCGATGTAGCCGGGGTCCTGGGCCACGTCGGCCACGTAGACCGGCTCGCCCTGCCGGTAGGCCCGGCCCACCACGCCCTCCTCCGCGAGGTAGGGCAGGGCCTGGGGGTCGAAGCCCCACGCGGCCAGCACTCGCAGGCGCGAGTCCTCGGGCACCCACACCGACACGTGCCCCTCCCCCTGGCGGGCGAACAGGGCGGGCAGGCCCTCGAGCAGCGCCCGCGGCCCCGCGAAGAGGGGCAGCTCCTCGAGCGCGGCGGTGAGGAGGGAGAGCTGTCTGCGGGCGTCGTCGGGGGTGAGGCTCATCTGGGGCCGACCTCGAGGCTGGGGGTCTGGGTGTATTCTAACGTGCTTGTTATTCTAAAGCAGTTCTTCGGGCGACGTGCGAGTTCTGCCCCGGCCCGGCCTGACGCCGCGCCAGCTTGTAATTGCTCCATGACACCCCGGCCCGCGGGCGACGGGCACGCCCCAACGCCGCCCCACCCCGGCCTGCCC
>NZ_QXDL01000305.1:0-3528 GCF_003574345.1 Calidithermus terrae | reverse complement strand
GTGATGGAGGGGGCGACCAACGCGCTGCTGGTGTGGAGCCTGGTGCGCCAGGAGGGCCTGGGGGTGATCGGGGTGCCGGGGGTGGAGAACGGGCCGGCCAAGGAACTCGTCGCCCGGCTGCCCCTGCAGCCCGTCTACCTCTACGCCGACCCCCACGACAGGCGGGCGCAGGTGCTCGAGCGCTGGGCGGCGCCCTTCCGCGAGCAGGGCTTCCCGGTGCGGCTGCTCGAGCCCCTCGACCCCGCCGGCCGCACCGACGCCAACGAGTACGCCCACCGCTACGGCGGCCAGGCGCTGCTGGAGCGGCTGGTGGAGCTGGGGGTGGGGGGTGACTGACATCCTCCCCGTTCTTCAGAACGGGGGCTCCTACACGGAGCTTTCAAGGTTGGAGTCTGCATGAGCCGAAGCCCACACCTTTACCCCATCCGGCCGCTCCCCAGCGGGGGCAGCCTGTCCTGCGCCGCGCCGTGGCGCGGCGCTCAGACGGGCCGTGTCAGGCGGCCCTTGGCGCAGCAGTCCAGCCGCTACGCCAGCGATGTTGAGGGAAGCTACCACGTCGGCGTTGCCCTGGTAGCCGCAGGCCACACACCGGAAGTCGGCCTGCGTGGTTCGGTTGGAGCGGGTGGCATGTCCACAGCGGGGGCAGGTCCGGGAGGTCTTGCGCGGGTCCACGAACACCACCCGCACCCCTGCCCGCTCGGCCTTGTAGGCCACGAAGTCCACCAGTTGCCGAAAAGCCCAGCTCCCCATCATGCGGTTGAACCTCTTGCTCCCTCTCACCCTATCCCGTATCCCGTCCAGTCTCTCAAAGGCGAGCACCGGGTTGGGGTACCGGGCCGCGAGGTCTACGAGCCCCCGGCTGACCTTGTGGTTGAGGTCGGTCATCCAGCGCCGCTCCTTGCCGCGCTGGGCCTTCACCCGGTCGGTGCGGCGGTGGCGCTGGAGGCGCTTGCGCAGGGAGGCGAACCGCTCCCGGCGCTGGCGGATGGGCTTGCCGTTCAGCACCAGCACGCCTTTGGGGTGCTTGGCTGCGGCCAACCGAACGATGCCCAGGTCCACCCCGGTGACGGTCAAGTGACCGTCACCGTCACGGACGGTTGGGGTGTGGGGTACGCGCAGGGGCAGCATCACGAACCAGTCATCGCCCCGTCTGAACAGCCGAGCATCACCTTTGACGTGTTGCAGCTTGTCCCGCCAGCGGGCGGGGACGCAAAGGGGGAGCCAGATGTAGTCACCTTTCACCCGGGTGGAAAGCCGAAGGGCGGGACCAACCACCTTGTAGGCGTTGACCCCCAGCCCTATGCCCTGGCTGCGAACCGCCGTGGGCTTGCCCGCCCGCCGCTTGCCCTTGCGCAGCCCGAAGTGGCTCCTCGCGAGCTGTACGGCCTGGTTGACCGCCATGCGGCAGTAGTCGGAGGGCAGGCCCGAGGCGCGGATGGAGGCGTAGGTGGCGGCATGGATTTTCCCCCTGTTCGAGGTTTTGGCGCTCAGGGCGTGGTCGAGCCCCAACTGCACCCCCCGGCGGAAGAGTTCGGCGGTCTGGTCGAGCCATTCCCGCTTGGCCCTGCCGGGGGGGCGCAGCTTGAGCACGACGGTCTCTGCCCTGTGCATGAACGTAATATGCCACAACCTAGCCAGCGGGGTATCCAGCGCTCTTCGAGCGCGACCCCCTTCCTCCCCGGTTTGAAAGCCGGGGCATCCACGAAAGGAGTTCTGTGAGGTGAGTGAGCTGTACAAGCTGATCTACGGCCTGCTGGACTCGGTCCTGGTGGGCGAGTACGGCGTGCTCACCCGCACCCGCGGGATGGTGGCCCTCCTGAGCGAGGACCTGCCCGACGGCGCGGGCTGGGTGGACGGCCTGAGCGACGCCGAGGTGCAGGAGCTGTGGCAGCTCCTGCGCCAGTGGGAGGGCCTGCGGGCCTTCGTGGCGGCCCGCGACGCCTTCCTGGCGGCGGGGATCGAGCCCGAGGGCCGCAGGGTGCTGGCCTGGGGGCTGCGCCGGGAGGGCACGCTGCGGCTGGAGGCCTTCGACTGCTACCACCGCGGGGCGCGGCTGGAGCTGGGCGAGGGCGGGCAGGCGGCCAACTACGCCCTGGCGGTGATCGAGGAGATGATGCGCGCCGGGGTCTGCCCGCGCCTGTCGGCCCCGCTGCACTTCGGTTGGGAGGACGAGGCCGCGGAGATCCTGCGCCGCTGTGCCCAGGAGGCCGAGGAGGCCGGGCTGACCTTCCCCTCGGGCCAGATCGAGGGGCTGTTGGAGCTGTTGGAAGGGCCCGGCGCGCCCGCCCCGCGCCGTCCGGGCCCGCGGGGCTTCGGCTTCGCGCGGGGGGAGGGGGTGCTGCTGTGGCTGGTGGTGGGCCGCGGCGAGGGCCCCCGGGCCGGCGGCTTCGCGGTGGTGGCCTTCGGCGTCCAGCGGCCCGGGGGCGCCGTGCGCATCGAGCGGGGGGTCCAGGCATGAGCGCGCGCGTCCCCCTCCACAAGTGGCTGGTGCTGGGCGGCGGGCTGCTGGCGGCGGCGATGGTGTGGCTGTGGCCGCGGCCGGCGCTGCCCGAGGGCGTGGCGGTCGAGGCCCACCCCCTCAGCCTGGGGCCGGCCTCCCGGCCCGCCCTCACCGTCTTCAGCTGGTGGGGCTGCCCCCACTGCCAGCGGGCCTGGGAGCGCTACGGCGAGCGCTGGGTGGCGCGGGCGAAGGCGGGGGAGATGCGGCTGGTGTTGCGGCCGCTGGCCCGCGGCAAGGCCGAGGGCCTAGCCAGCGCCCTGCTGTACTGCGCCCCGGCTGAGGCGCGCTGGGCGATGGTCGGGCGGCTGTTCGAGGCGGCGCGCCAGGGCGAGGACCGGCTAAGGGCGGAGTTCGCCCCGCTGCTGCCCTGCGCCGCCAGCGCCGCCACGCTGCGGCAGACCGCGGCCGACCTCGAGGCCGCCCGCCGGTGGGCCGTCGCCTACACCCCCACCCTCTTCGAGGCGGGCCGGCGGGTGGAGCAAGGGCGCATGGAGGAGGTCATGGCGCGCTGGGCCGCCCTGCCCCCGGAGGCCGGCCTTCAGGAGCAGGCGAGCCCGGCACGCCGGGAGGAGGGGCGCTGATGCGGCTGCCGGACGAACGCGCGTTCTTCGAGGTGCTGGTGCAGGATCTCCGCGCGCTGCCCCCGCTGCGGGCGGCGGCGGTTCGCAAGCAGCTGAAGGAGAGCGACCGCCCGCTGGTGGCGGGCCTGGCGGCCGTCGCGCGGGTCGCCCCCGCCACCATCGCCCAAGCCCTGGAGCGCGTCGGCTGCCCCCCGTTGCTGCTGCGCGCCGTGGACCGGGCGGCGCTGCAGGCGGTGGCCGCCGAGGAGTGGGAGCGGCTGGCCTGCGTGCCGCTGGCGCAGGAGGGACGATCCCCCGAGGGCCTGTGGCTCGCCAGCGCCGAGCCCTTCGAGCCGGAGGTGCGGGCCCTGGCCGAGCGCCTGGGGGCCGTCGGGGTGGGCTACGCCGAACGGGAGGGGCTGCTGGAGGTGCTGCGGCGGGAGCTGGCCCGCTCGACCCCCGCGGCCC